>NZ_OZ032159.1:1200000-1500000 GCF_964026555.1 Candidatus Tisiphia endosymbiont of Beris chalybata
GTAAATAAAGCAATGACCAAAAAAGATATATCTGGTGTAATTGATTTAGTGTATCGTCATTGTGGGCAAAAAGCTACCGTTATTTTTGCCGATCAATTAATGAAGTTAGGATTTAAATATGCTTGCTCCTCTGGTATTTCTTTCGGTATGGACGACATGGTGGCCCCAAAATCCAAAAATTATCATATAAATTCAACTTTAGCAGAAGTAAAAGAATTTGAACAACAATATGCGGATGGCCTAATTACTTATGGCGAAAAATATAATAAAGTCATTGATTCTTGGTCTAGGTGTACTGATAAAGTGGCCAATGATATGATGAAAGAAATTGCCACCACCCCAGTGAATGATAAGCCTAACCATCAGAAAGTAAATGCCATATATATGATGGCTTCTTCGGGGGCCCGGGGTTCAGCCGCTCAGATTAAACAGCTAGCTGGTATGAGAGGTTTAATGGCTAAGCCATCAGGTGAAATTATTGAGACTCCTATTATTTCTAACTTCCGTGAGGGGCTTACTGTACTTGAATATTTTAATTCAACTCATGGTGCTCGTAAAGGCCTTGCTGACACTGCATTGAAAACTGCTAATTCTGGGTACCTAACAAGGAGGTTAGTTGATGTTGCCCAAGATTGTATAATCACTGATGACGATTGTGAGACAAATAAGGGAATAGAAGTAAGAAGTATAATGGATGGGGGAGAAGTAATTGTCTCCCTTGCTGAACAAATCTTAGGTAGGACTGTAGCAATTGAAGTATATCACCCTTTAACTAATCAATTACTATTATCTGCAGGGGAATTGATTAATGAAACTAAGTTAGAAGAAATTGAATCATCTGGTTTAGATGTGGTCATGGTAAGATCTGTTTTAACTTGTGAAATTGCGGATGGGATATGTGTAAAATGTTATGGTCGAGATCTGGCTACTGGCTCATTAGTGTCAGTAGGAGAAGCAATTGGCGTGATTGCAGCGCAATCAATTGGTGAACCGGGTACGCAGCTAACTATGAGAACATTCCATATTGGAGGGGCAGCTACTAAAGGAGTAGAGGTATCATCGATCGAAGCTTCCCATGATGCAAAAATCAAAATTCTAGGGCGGAACGTTGTGGTTGACTCGGCAGGGCGTAAAATTGTAATGGGCCGATCATGTGAGTTATTGTTATTGGACAATAATGGAAATGAAAAAGCAAGGCATAAAGTACCATATGGCGCTAGGTTAATCGCTGATGATACTGATAAAGTGAGTAAAACAGAAAAATTAGTTGAATGGGATCCTTATACTATTCCAATTATTACCGAAAAATCTGGTAAAGTCTTATTTAAAGATATGGTAGAAGGAGTATCACTCCGAGATGTTACGGATGAAGCAACCGGTATTTCTAGTAAGGTTATAATTGAATCTAAACAATATTCTCGTGGAGCGGAACTACGGCCTCGGGTCCAGTTAGTTGATGAAAATAATAATACTATAATGTTATCTAATGGCTTAGAGGCTAGGTATTATATACCTGTCAATGCTATTTTAAGTGTTGAAGATGGGGCGCAAGTATCAGTAGGGGATATTTTAGCCCGTATTCCTAGGGAATCTACTAAAACTAAGGATATTACTGGCGGGCTCCCAAGAGTTGCTGAACTAGTAGAAGCTAGGCGCCCTAAAAACCATGCTGTCATCGCAGAAATAGACGGTAGAGTTGAATTTGGTAAAGATTATAAGTCAAAAAGGCGTATTGTTATTCATCCAACTGATGGTTCTATGCCAATTGAATATATGGTGCCAAAAGGCAAACATGTGGTTATTAATGAAGGTGATTTTGTAAAAAAAGGAGATATGTTGATTGACGGCAACCCAGTGCTTCAAGATATCCTAAAAGTAATGGGAGTTGAGGCGCTGACAAGCTATATGGTTGGGGAGATTCAAGCAGTGTATCGTCTGCAGGGGGTGAAAATCGATGATAAACATATTGAAGTAATAATTCGTCAGATGCTACAGAAGGTAGAAGTAACAAATTCTGGAGATACTACTTTAATGGTTGATGAAAAGATTGATCATAGGGAATTCGCAGAAATTAACGCTAAAGCTATCAGTAACGGCCTAAGACCAGCTGAGGCACAACCAATTTTACAAGGTATTACTAAAGCTTCTCTGCAGACTAGGTCGTTTATTTCTGCTGCTTCCTTCCAAGAGACTACAAGAGTTTTAACAGAGTCAGCTATAGCTGGAAGAGTTGATAAATTACGTGGTCTTAAAGAAAACGTGATAGTAGGAAGGTTAGTGCCAGCGGGTACAGGATTTTATATGAATAGAATGCGTAAACTAGCTGCAAAATTAGATCAAGAAGAGAGCGCTTCATAAAAATGAGGCGCCCGATTTTTCTCAATGGGGCTATAATAGACTTCCTGCATAAGTCAAGCTAGCGGCGATTTGTCCCTAGCTTGGTAATCTGTCTTAGGAAGCTAGACAAAATAACCTATGCTTATAAATATAGAAACTCGAGCAAGGCAGTTTAAAAGTCCCACTCTAAAATTGAACAAGACTAAAATGGCTTTAAGTAAAATATTACCGCAAACATCATTGCGAGGAGGTTGTTTACTGCAACCGACTAAGCAATCCAGGAAAATCTACAAAATCACGATAATTTAATTCTCGTGATTGCTTCGGGTGGCGCTTCACGCCTTCTCGCAATGACGTTTGTTATTCTTGATAATCACTTGTTGCAACCTTTGAGCGCGATTTTTAAATTGTCGTGAGAATCGAATTATACCATAGCTCCATTCCAGTTAAACCAGAATAGATTATATAGATTATTTTGTCTAGCCTCCTTAGTTTGGTAGTATTGTCCTTTTAGTTGGATAATTTTGTCGTCGGAACCCTCCTCTCTCTGCTCCTGAGATGCGTCTATGTATAGTATAGTCCATTAAGGTGCGTACAGGGTATTTATCTTCAAGTATGCATGACTACTTTTGGGTTGGAGGGTTGATTTAGGGAGGGAAGAAGTAGTATAAGGTTGATATTTTTTGAGAAACTATGCACCAAATACTACTTCAAGAATTGATTTTATATATAGACGGAAATAAATCAAGATTAAAATGTTTGTCTGGGATGATAATCAGTTTAATAACTGGAGGTTCTATCGACCCAAAGGGTTTAGCGCTTGGTATTTCAGGTGATGCTAAAGCATCGTCAAAAATCCATAGGATTTATCGATTGTTAAAAGAATTTACTTTTGATTATATGAAGGTTGCATCATTACTGTTAAGCTTGTTCGGTGTAGGAAATTATGTTGTAGCAATGGATCGAACAAATTGGAAATTTGGTAAAACAGATATTAATATTTTGTTTTTAGTAATTGTAATTGGTAAGATATCAGTGCCAATATATTGGCATTCTTTATCGCATGGTGGAGCTTGTTCTAAAGAATTTATGGAAGAATTTTTGCAGAAGTTTATTGACAATTTTGGGGTTGAAAAAATAAAATATTTACTTGCTGATCGAGAATTTATGAATAAAGAATGGTTAAATTTCTTAATAGATAATCATATAAGATTTGCTATTCCCCTAAGAACGGATCACCAAATTCGTCTTGAGAAAGGTTTAAAAACTTTAACGATTGGAAAAATAGACCTCTTGCATAACCTAATCTAATTGGTAATTTTGTCGTCGAAACTCCTCTCTGTTCCTCACGTACGTCTATGTACGCTGCGGTACTCGACTTCGTTTCTCCTAAAAATTCTTCAATTATCTTTAGGTTATGCAAGAGGTCTAATATTTAATGATCTCAAAGCCTTAAAATATAAGGTTTACGCCATGTTCGACTTTTTTTTAAGATTGACAAAAGAATAGGATAGCCTAATAAGGTCATAGTTCAATTATCGAGAAAGAAGCTATGACCCTAGAAGAGTTTATTATTACTGTGTATTGTTTCATAGAAGAAAAAATGACTATAATAACCAAAAATATCAAAGTAAGGAAAGCAGGATTTCCACCTTGCTTAAGTGACGTGGAAGCATTAACAATGGAAGTGGTGGGAGAATTTATCGGTTTGCACCAAGACAAGCAGATATGGGAATATTTTAAACGTCATTTTCAAGAATGGTTTCCCAATCTAAAGAGTAGACCGTCTTATGTGAAGCAATGTAGCGGTCTTTTATCTATTAAGAACATGCTGCTTGCCGACTTGTTTAAGAGTGCAAGCAAATCAGATCTGCATATGATAGATGGGGTACCGATTCCTGTAATAAATTTGGCCCGAGCAACGAGAGGGCGATGTTTTAAGGAATACGCTGACTATGGGTACTGCGCTTCGAAAGATAGCTATTATTACGGTTTTCTAGGACACGTATTAATTAATGAAGAAGGTCGAATAGCTGGATTCATGATAACTCCTGCTAATGGGTCTGAACGTGAAGCTCTGCAAGTAATGTCTCCTAATATTAGTGGCATGGTACTGGGCGATAAAGGCTATCTTGGTCAGGATTTAAAAGATGAATTGGCCACCAAAAACATTGATTTACAAACACCTTTAAAAAAGAATATGAAGGATAATAGATCCAAGAATTTCCTTAAATGGATTACTGCTACTCGTCGTTTAATTGAAACTGTTATTGGTCAGCTTACAGAACGTTTTGCTATTAATGCTATCAGAGTTAAGAGTTACTGGCATCTACAATCTCGCATCGCTAGAAAATTACTTGCTCATACTATTGCTACATTTTTGACAAAGTCTTTAAAACTTGTGCCAACACAACTCGAAAAATTAGTTACCTGCTAAAAAAAAGTCGAACATGGCGTAAGGTTTGTGCTGGAATATTGTGGGATAGAAAAGTCAATTTTGCTGCATATAGAAATGATAAAAATGAACTGATGGTTTTGGTGTCATCAATTGAGGTCGAAGTTGATATTTTCGCTTTATAGGTACCGCTGGTCCATCGAACGGTTGTTTAAGCATCTCAAAAGCGGAGGCTTTGATATTGAAAAAAGTCACTTAGTAAATTTGGATAGATTCAAAAAATTATTGGTGGTAACTGCTATTGCTTCAGCTTTAATAGTTAAGAATGGCTTAATACAAAATTCACTAAACCCAATCCGTATAAAACTCCAAAAAACCACTGAAAAACAATTATTTTCATTATTTACTTACGGGTTTGATCATATTAAAAATATCTTTTATCAATCTATCATTAATAGCTGTAACTCAACTAATACGCACCTTATTAATACCTCCAAAAATAGAACTTCTTACTACTTACTCTGCCTCCCTACAAAAATCGTAGGGTACTATGGTTTGCAAGGCCTACAGCAACTTTTTGGAGCCTAACTAATCAGTACTATTTGGCAATTGCACCGGTTTCTCGTTCTCGAATCCTCACGTATAGCATAGACCTAAGGTACGTACAGAGGATTTATCTTCAAGTATCCATGACTACTATACTTCCCGCATACTATCATACATGTATCATAATGATATAAGCTATACATTTAGTACGCTGCGGTTCTGCAAGAAAAAATGCCATAAATTTACATCATGGAGAAAACCATTTATGGAAGTATTGATATTGTTTTAAGGAGTTATACTTCCTAGAAGAGTAATTGATGATGCTCCTTCTACTGGAGTTGGGAAATCATAATTAATTATTGCTGTATTATTAGGAAGCGGAGTAAAATTATCCTCATTTATGTTGTTCTTCTCCTCATCTCTAATGCTAATTTTGGCATTATGAGTCATAATAGTAGTACTATTATTATCGTCAGCATTACTTAAATTCTCAGTATTTATTATTTCTATACACTTGGTTTTTACCTTGTTTATTAAGAATTTTAATTCCATGCTAGGTATTAAGTCCTTTAATGCTGTGTTCCATTGATTCAACAATTCGTCAATAGCCTTAGTTGATTCAATAGATGTAGAGGGTTCACTTTTAGCTGTGCGTAGTAGTGAAAATATTTTATTACTATAGTCAATTGTTATGTTTATCACTTTAATTTTCTCTTTAGCAACATTACTCCAACATATATTAGCTATGTTAGGGAGAGATATACATTCCAATAAAAACTCGGATTCTTCCTTAATCTTATAGTTACCTTGTTCATCCTTCCCAAAGAGGGCCTTCCCTATCGCGCGAAAATTAGAGCTTACACTCTGGCCGCTCG
The DNA here is from genome assembly GCF_964026555.1 of Candidatus Tisiphia endosymbiont of Beris chalybata. NCBI lineage: Bacteria > Pseudomonadati > Pseudomonadota > Alphaproteobacteria > Rickettsiales > Rickettsiaceae > Candidatus Tisiphia > Candidatus Tisiphia endosymbiont of Beris chalybata. The sequence continues at coordinate 1,206,154 of NZ_OZ032159.1, forward strand.
ATATCGCACTAAGTGCCGCAAGATTGGTATTAAATTTTTGCGAGTCAGAGGGCAAATTAGCTATAGCTTGTAACAATTTAAACATTTTTTTATCTAAAAAAGAATCAATATATGTGAATTGCCTCAGCGGTGAGGGACTTACTCCGTCAAAAGAAGACAGTTCAAGTATATGTTTTTCTCCTGCATCTCTCCATTTTTGTTCCAGTATCTCAAATACTGCCTGTACCTTATCTTCAGGGGCTAATAACCTGATATTTTTTCTAATAAGAGGCCTAGGCACTGAGCAAACAAATTCTACTTCTGGTTGGCCAGCATAATTATTGTAATTTGCATGAGTAGTTGTCGAAGTAAACTGAGGAGAATTTTGTGGTATACCCTTTGTAGGGGCGGATTTCACTATTACCGATACAGGAATAGAGGTAGGTATTTCTGGCATTAATCGCACTGGGGGCGTTAAATACTCCGCAGAAGTGGATTGCGGTAAAATTGTTAATATTTCCTTAGCAGGATTAGCATTGGTAGCAGAGTAATTACTCTGCGGGTACGCACTGATCATCTCTTGACAAGTACTATTCTGCTGATCTCCTATTCCTAAATTACCTCCATTTTCTACGAGAAACTTAATTATTTTACTATAATGCTCTTTATCTCTAGACAATAATTCATCTCTAGACAATAATTTTTGTGCAAGGCGTAAAGGAGTCTTGCCTTTGTGATCTTGTGCATTTATATCCGCCTTCTTTTCTACGAGCAACCTAGTTAACTTTGTATTTCCTATTTTAACGGCAACGTGTAACTCAGTAGTAGTATTAGGTAGCGGGGTCTGCAAATGAGTAGCATGCTGGATCAACAGTTCAGCTACTTCATTATTCTTTACTTCAATGGCGCAATTTATAGGAGTGTAACCGCTGTGATCTCGTATACTTAAATCTGGTTCGTTATATCTTAACAAGCAAGCAGCCATTTTAAGATCCCCTAATATAGCTGCAGTATGTAATGGTGTTTGACCAAAGGTATTTTTATAATTTATATTAGCTCCAGCCTCTATAAGAGCTTTAACTGCTTCATGGTGTGTATTGGCAATCGCCAGATGTAAAGGAGTATAATGTGACTGATTTGGTATCGTGATATTAAGCGTAGGGATTAGTTCCCTAATTAACTGATCCTTTCCTTCTTCAGCTAAAATATGTAATAGAGCATCGCCATCGTTATCTTTATGCTCTAAGTCAATTTTATTATCTGCATAAAAGTGTATAATTGCTTCCGGACCATATTTTGTAGTTAGTTGACGTAATGTCCGATTATCAAAAACCTCACTTATTTCCTTTTGTATTAGTTCTGACTCAGTAAGAGTTTCCTCAATAATGTGCTCATCTTCTATAACGTTAAGTAGAATATTATCAGTTGTAGTTACAATAATTATATTATCATCACTACTATCTTGAGATACTGCTGTTAGTTGTTGTTCACTATGTTGTTGTTCATTTATCAAAGTAGGGGAGCCTATGTTTATCTCTGCCTCATCCAGCGTATACTTCTCCTGCGATATATAAGTGATAGCGCCATGTTCTATAAGGATATCTGCAACCTCCATATCGCTAGCAAAAAATGCAATAGCAAAGAGGGCCTCTCCTTCAGAGTTTGCTACTTCTATACTGTAATTACAACTTGTATATTCCTGTATTAACTTTTCTAATTCAGTCAAGGTACTAAAATCTTTACCTATATGGTGTTGAAGTTTTTGTTGTCCCTTCCTATCTTCCTCTAGTAAAATGTCAGCGATTTGATTGCGGCATTCCTTATAATGAAGGTCGATTTTTTGCTTTTTACTACTGGGCTTTTCAGTTGCGTTATTTATAGTATGCTGACGTTTTGACATAAATACTTAGAGAATTAAAGTTGTTTATAATAACGCTAATAACAATGTTAATAGATTATAAATAAGTTAATGTTTAATAGTTTAGACATGATATATAATGCTATTAATATTACAAGTATTTTATTTGACAGCGGCCTGAGCAGCGTTTATTTCATTAGAGATCATATTATTATTCAATCATATATTTTCTAACAAGTTAGTATAATACTATTTCCAAAAAATAATCATCCTCTGTAGTATGAACGCAAGTTTAGGATAAGAACAAAGGAGGATTAGCAGAAGTAACTAATTTCAAGCTAAGTTTTTTAATAGCATATCCTACCACACAAGCCAAAATATGGATTAGAAAATTAACAGGTGATCTATTTCTTGCATGCTCTAGATTCATGCAATTTTTGAGTACATTAAATACTGACTCAATTAGAGCTCTTTTCTTTAACAGTACTTTATCTTCTATTCCAAGTAAATGTTTTGTCATATCTTTGCGAATACTGGTAAATAAACGTAAGCTTTTAGCAAAAAGTTTGTTAAATATCTCCTTTGATATATAAGCCTTATCACCAAATAATTTACCTTCTAACCCTTGAGTTATAGACAAAACAGTAGAGATATCACTTCTATTTCCTTTAGTAATTTTAACTGCCATTATCTCTCCTTTATTGTTAATAATTAAATAGACCTCTTGCATAACCTAAAGATAATTGAAGAATTTTTAGGAGAAACGAAGTCGAGTACCGCAGCGTACATAGACGTACGTGAGGAACAGAGAGGAGTTTCGACGACAAAATTACCAATTAGATTAGGTTATGCAAGAGGGCTAATGTAATTTAAATCCCATCAACCACCCATAACTACTCATACCAATTTTAGCAATTTTACCAAATACTTTATTGCTACCTGTACGTTTATTATGGCAAATTGCTAATTTTGTAGAGTCGATGAAATATATCCCTGTATCTTCTCCTCTTAATAATTGCATTAATATTGCTAATGGTAGTATTAGCCTAGGCCACAGCTGAATTATACGGCTATAGCTTGGCAAGTTAAAATAACCTCGATATTTATAGGGTAAATGGTATAAGTAATAATTTTTAAAATCTTTGCAAGGAGATAAATAAAAATATAATACTATAGTTAATAATTCACAAAGAGTTAAACTTCCTTGTCTTTGGCGCTTCCTATCAGAAACAATCAACTTCTTACCTTCCCATTCTTGATAAATTTTACAAAAATTATCTATTAAATAATATACTGTTGTGATACATTTTTTCATGTTGAGTTATCTTGATTTTCTTTAAAAAATTTCTTATAACTCAACATCTTTGATTTGAAAAGCCCTTTCTTATTACTTCTCTAAACTCTCCTTATCCTAAACTCGCGTTATAAATATCGAGGTTATTTTAACTTGCCAAGCTATAGCCGTATAATTCAGCTGTGGCCTAGGTTAATACTACCATTAGCATTGTTAATGCAATTATTAAGAGGAGAAGATACAGGCATTGCCGATAAATAGTTGATGCCGGAGCATTGTCATTGCGAGAAGGAAATGGCCTTGTTGCATGGAGAATAAGAGTTGGAAGAGGCGGAATCCCCAAAAAGTTAAGCAGCGTTAACTAAGTTAACAATTTTGCATTTTATTCGCGCCTGTGTCATTCTAGCTTGTTCACTTTTATTGCTTAAATAGTCAGAACTATGGCTTTTTATTTGCCACATAGTAGTTTCAACTAAAGATCTCGCATGATAGCCACTCTTTTCTTTCCATGATTTACACGCTAATGAAGTATCCCCGTTAATAGTATTATACTGAATGTATCTGATAGCTTCATCTCTTTCATATAAAATCTCATGGTATTTTTTCTTGATATTTCTATTATCTTTGGCTATTCGTGCATGCCTTATCGGCGGTATAAGTTGGCGTGCCTTTTTTAATTTAATTGCTGCTCGACAATTCACTGTATCATAAGCCATATCACCACATACTGCTGATATTTCTTCTGGTATCGAATCAAGCAATGATGACAACTCAGCACCATCATTGGCTGTAGATTTTGTATATCTGCTCTCCAAAATCTCTCCAGTTGCAACGTTTATTGCTACATGTAATTTACGCCATTTCTCATAACCTGCTAGCTGATTCTGTTGGTGTTTCTTTCGATTCCATTCAGTATGAGTATAAAGCGATAAACCTGTTGAATCTACAGCTATAGCCAAAGTGATTTAGCTGGTGACACTTGAATTTAAAGGCGAGGTTGCGCAGCGTATAGAGAATACGTGAGCACAACCGAATCCTGCAAAATCAAGTGTCACCAGCTAAATACCGCAGGCTATACTACTATAGATTCTTTCTTTGTCTTGACTAACTCTTTATTACCTAGCACAACATTTAATTTAGATGCACGGCGAGAAACAGTAGTATAATCTGGTATCTTAAGTTCAAGCTTCATTGATTTCAATACAGATTCCACAAAACCCTGTGCTTGTCGATATGGTAATTGATAAAATTCTCGCATCAACAAACATAACTCTATTACATATTCACTATATATTACTTTGCCCCCATGTTGTCGCTTACCACTATAATACCAATTGCTTATCGCTTCCTCAGAGATAAAAAAATTTATGCTTGCTATTTTCTTTAGTTTCTGGTTATATTGCGACCAGTTGCGCTTTTTTCGATGTATGGTCATACACCTTTATTAGCGCAACTATCTCCTCTTGACAACCTATTTCTTCCAACTCTTATTCTCTATGCAACAAGGCCACAAGAGTTGCAAAGAATATCTTGAAATCATTTGATATGATGTGGTTATTTGTAGATAACCCAGAAATAGAACCGACTAATAACCATGCCGAGCGGCAAATAAAGCATCACGTAAAATATAGGAAAAATTCCTTGACTATTTTCAACTCTACCAGCTGTACCGCTATATTGGCGTTTGACCCCAGCTGATTTGTTACCTTTCTTTAAAAAACCAGTGTCGTCTACTACAAACACACCAATTGCTCCTAGCTCCGAAATCAATAGTTTTTAGTTACAATCACGAGCAGCATCTTCATCAAAACTACCTCGTTTCAGCATATTTTGAAAACAATATGGATTAACACTACCAACAGTTTGGGCTATTTGCCAGCTGTTTTTACGTTCTACTTTACACAACAATCCTTTGATGTAATTTAATCCAGCTTCCCATCCTTTACTTCGAGTAAAATAATTTCTAAATTTTGTCCATCTTTCTAATAATTGTTTTTCTAAATCACTTATTTCTATTTCCATCCTTATTATAGCCTAGATTATTTTACTTCATCATAGTCTACTATCATTCTTTCCATATTTCAATCTACAACTGTAGTACTAGATATATTAGATATTATTATTAATATCTATAACGCGAGTTGCCAATTAATTTCTAGCAGTGCAATTTATCTTGTTGAGGCAGAGCTCTGCCAAAATTTTGGAGCAAGTGATCTCGTATTTTATCAGCAGAATTTATTTCCTCAATCTCTAAAAGAGCGAATGCCTTTGTTACTCGCAGATCTTTCATTGAATCATCTTGTTTGTAAATAATTTGCTGAATAAAATTTTTAATAGATTCAATTCCTTCACCATGATAATGTAATCTTATAATTTCTTCTCCTACATCACTAAATTTAACTCGATCTTTACGTGATAAAAATAATAATGGGTTACCTGTGGGGAGATATTCTGCGAGAAATGAAACACTATCGGTGATCATAGCTGATGATTTTAAGAATAAATTACAGTAGTCTCCATGATTATAGATAGAAACATTTGTACATTGCAGTAATAATGATAAATACTGAATATAACTCTCTTGAGTCATAAAAGTTGTTTTGTCAAGAGCATACAAAAGATTAGGATGAGGCTTGAAGATAAAATCAATTTCTGAAAATGAAGAAAAAACTTCTATAATGTCCATACATATTTGGTCAAAAGTCCCAAGATTAATACTTGGGTAACACAAGGCTATTGTCCAATGAGGAGCCCATATTATGATAGGTCGTTTAGGTTTATTAACTTTTATTTTTCTAAAATCCAAAAGATCAAATTTTGGATAACCTGTCAGTACTACATTACTACTATAACGCATTGTATATTTTTGATATAGTTGTACTTCACGACGAGTACTAGCATAGATTGCCCAGGCACTATGATGAAAATCTTGAGCAAATTGATAATTTTCTGCATTTATCAGCAGAAAACCATAAGACAAATAGCAAGTACGGCAATATGTACTAACATATTCCATCTTGTAAACATCAGGAAATGCTGCACTACCTAAAGTATAAAAAACGACATCAGCATCTTCAGGAGCAATCGGAGGATAATCGGTGTTATGGCCCCATACTATATCTGCTGCAATACTTCGCTTAGAAAAAAAATCGACTACTTCAGAGTATGATTTATCAGGTTGCACATCTACGCGTCTAAAAACAATAACTTTTAGTTCAAACTCAGAATCCAACAACAATTTATAATAAACCGATTGAAAAACATCCCATAATGCAGTATCCGCTACCATAAACACAACTTTAATAGGTTTTAAAGAAGCACCTCCTACTTGCTTGTAAAACCTATCAAGTAACTTATGATTTCCTTCCCACATATTGTATTTCTGACGATCAATAAGCTGTTGATTAAAATTAAAATAAGAATAACTATCATTCGCTACTTGAGCAATATCTTTTTTAATATTCAAAATTTCATTTAAGGGCATATTACCTTTAAGTATTTTACAATAAATCAAAAATTACTCTATCTGTAATCATTTTAGTAGCTAATGCGTAATCTATAGGAGTATCTATTTCATATACATCTAACTCAAATGCTTTGATAGGTATCATATCTTCAAAAAGCTTATAAATATATCCTAAGAGATCAAGATTAATTTGAAAGTCATGAATATATGCTATTCCACACCACTCATAGTTAGATTTAATATCAGTAGAAAATGCATGAATATAGCCATTTTCAATATTGACAAATACTGCTTCTTGTGATCTGTGTTTTGTCACACCTACAATACTTTCTTTACTATTTCTACATTCTTCAATAAATCTACAAAAATCCTGTTTATTAATTATAATATCTCCATCCAACAAAATAAACGGCTTATTTAAGTATCTAACTGCTAAAATGAGGCTGGTAATATTAGTAGTAGTCAGATATTGATCATTACGTACAAAAATAATATCTCTCCTAATTTTATTAACATGCTCTATAACCTCTTCTTCTTTAAATCCTATAACTATTCTAATATTCTGAAAATCTTTTAGTAGATTTAATTGATAATTAATAATTTTTTTATCGTGAATTTCCACTAAACATTTTGGTGTATTCATACCTAGCCTACTTCCTATCCCAGCTGCAAGTATTATAACATGTTCAGGATATTGCATAAACTTTTCTCATGGTAAGTTATATAATCCGCTAATTTAATTAAAGATAATACTGGTGAGTGAACACCACCAAAAGCAATTTTAATATCAGCTTGCTCAAACATAGATACATCATTCATACCATCTCCTATTGCAATAATGCGTTCATATCCTTGATTCCTTAAATCTTTTATTGCATTTGCTTTATTAAGAATAACTTGTACTCCTTTCAGCTTATTTCCTATATAATCAGCTTTAGAAGAATAATAATTACACCCTATTTTTTTTACTAACTTTTTAATCCATACATCTAAATTCCCAGTAACTATATAAGAATGTTGTGAATTTATTTTGATAAATTCAATAATTTGGTTATGAAGAGGTATATTTTCTATAATATTTTGTACTTGTGTAATAGGAAGATCTTTTAATAAACGTACTCGAAGACAGAAGGATTGCTCGAATGGTAAAAAGCCCTCTATTGTAGCGCGAGTTAAGACAGCAATTTCAGGTTCTATACTGATTTCTCTGGCCAAGATTGGTAATACTTCAAGCTTTGTTAACGTACCATCCATATCAAAGCAAAATGCTGACTTCAATTTAATCCCTTCTTAGTATATAAAATTTTTGTTTTGTTTCACTATTATTAGCCAGCGATTCATCAAATAATAGTGATTTAGATAAATAAAAACCCTTAGATTCAAATATTTTAAATAAATTTTTATATTCTGCATCAGTTCTATATATGGCACTATAATTACTCTCTAATTTATCTGAGTAAAAATTATCTAAAGTAATTCTATCTTCTAATAAAGAAACTGATTCTCTAATATAAATTACTGCTGATTTATTCTCCTCTAGGTAATCTAAGATATTAGTGTATACTTGGCTTACTGCAAAATCATTTAGATACATCATTGTACCTACAATAAAAACTACATTAAATTTTTTGTATTTAATCACATTATTATTGTAAAAATTAGTAACATCATAGTTACTGAAGAAAAAATTATCATTATATAAAAAATTCTGTTGAGCAATTCTAATAAATTTTTCTGAAAAGTCTAGTCCATAATAATAACTGATATTGTTAGGTATCATTTGGGCAATACGACCATAACCACATCCGAGATCTAAAACTTTACTATCTTGATTGATCAATATCTCTGTTAAAATTATCTCTTGTTCATATAAATTTCTTCTTACTGGTAAGTCCGAATCTTGATTCTGTAACATGATAGCATGCAAAGGACTATTAATAGATTCTGTTCTAGAGTCAAAAAGAGTTTGAATATTCTTAAAATTAACTTCTTTTATTTTTCCATATATTTTTTTATCATGCATAATCTCTAAACTTGAACAAATTAAAAACTTAAGTTTTGACAAAAATTCTTCTAATAGTGAAAATTATAGCTCTTGTTTTTGTTAATTTTATGACAGAATTGGACCTATTTATTCAATTTGAGTGCATAATTTATCAAAAACTTCAGCAACTTTAGCCAATATCTCTGGTTTATATTCACCTATATTATTAACTAATTCTAAATTCCTATTAAATAAAGCTTTGGTAATTTTACTACTTTTTCCGAAACTTGACTTAATAGGAATTTAGAAATTATCTAATGCTCTATATATACTTGACCATCCTCGGCAAAAATATTTATTTGTTGTTAGCTCCACAATTGACTGTGCCTTAATATCAATTGGGCATTAATGATATTAACAGTGCTAGGCTAACTGCTTTATTGTATGGAAAATTTTTTTATCTCTTTTAGTAATTCTATCACCATAATCTAATCTTTCTAGCATTATCTCAATACTTCAGCAATTCCCGCTAATAATCTTCTAGAAACAGCATAGGGTCAAGGTTTTGCTAATAAAACAGTGCGAAAATTAAATTCTGAGTTAGGCTTAAGTATCGGGCTTGCCAGACCTAGCGGGAATTGCTGAATAAAATATTTGATAATATGCAAATATTTTGCTAAGTTTAAAATAGTTGCAGAAGTTTTTACTTAAGTCAAAGAATGCCAGCAAATAAGATACAACATACTATACTGGACCGATTTTTCAAGACAAATTTTCACTAATTTTGTTGGCATTGCCTAGTATAGCTTAGATCATTAAGGTATGGACATAGCATATATCCCCAACTATGCATAGCTATTAAACTTTCTGGATACTATTTTGTCTGTACCTTATTAATCTAAGCTATACTACAGTTGTAGATTAGTAGAAATTTTAAGAATTGAGCATTTGTATGACAAATTTTTATGATATATTGATATTTTTGGGGCCAAAATAAACAAAAATATTAAACCTTTACTATAATTTTTCTAATCTACAACTGTAGTACTAAAAAACCTGATCATCGAGTAAAAGGCTGTGAGAGATTTTTATTAAACAGGCGCAGTAGATATGACGTTAATGATTTGGCTTTCTATACAGTATTTTCTAAGGTGGATACATCATTAGAAGAGGTAATGAATGCGGCAGGAGCTCGGTGGTCGATAGAAGAATGTTTTGAGATGGCTAAGAGTGAACCTGGTCTTGATCAGTATGAAGTTAGAACACAAACTGGTTGGTATCGTCATGTAACATTAGACCTCTTGCATAACCTAATCTAATTGGTAATTTTGTCGTCGAAACTCCTCTCTGTTCCTCACGTACGTCTATGTACGCTGCGGTACTCGACTTCGTTTCTCCTAAAAATTCTTCAATTATCTTTAGGTTATGCAAGAGGTCTATTGTCAATGATTGCTTTGACAATGTTAGTGATCACCAAAGCTCAACTGATGCCAGCAATTTTAGAAGATTCATTGGAAGAATTTAAAAAAACCGAAAAAAATGATAAATTATACGGTTCAAGAGATAAGAAGATTTTATTATTTTATAATAGAGCAATCGCAACTCCTGACAAAAAAATTTATCTTTACCTCCTCTGCCTGGCGTCGCAAACACCAATACCTAGCTCGCATATAGCTTAGAGAATGAAAATGGCGACAAGGTGTTTAAAATATTATCTTCTTTGATTTCTATTAAGCGGTTGATTTAAGCCCTTGCTAATGTCGCCTTTTTATCTGGATAAGCTATATATAGCATAGTACAGTAAGATGTAGACAGAGCGAAGAGGAAGAGATATAAATTAAAGGAGATACTAAAGAGAGAGAATAAATGGCATCAGCTTATCATCCATATGAATTACGTATAAGAGTTATATCGCATAGTACCCTACGATTTTGGGTTGGAGGGTTGATTTAGGGAGGGAAGAAGTAGTATAAGGTTGATATTTTTTGAGAAACTATGCACCAAATACTACTTCAAGAATTGATTTTATATATAGACGGAAATAAATCAAGATTAAAATGTTTGTCTGGGATGATAATCAGTTTAATAACTGGAGGTTCTATCGACCCAAAGGGTTTAGCGCTTGGTATTTCAGGTGATGCTAAAGCATCGTCAAAAATCCATAGGATTTATCGATTGTTAAAAGAATTTACTTTTGATTATATGAAGGTTGCATCATTACTGTTAAGCTTGTTCGGTGTAGGAAATTATGTTGTAGCAATGGATCGAACAAATTGGAAATTTGGTAAAACAGATATTAATATTTTGTTTTTAGTAATTGTAATTGGTAAGATATCAGTGCCAATATATTGGCATTCTTTATCGCATGGTGGAGCTTGTTCTAAAGAATTTATGGAAGAATTTTTGCAGAAGTTTATTGACAATTTTGGGGTTGAAAAAATAAAATATTTACTTGCTGATCGAGAATTTATGAATAAAGAATGGTTAAATTTCTTAATAGATAATCATATAAGATTTGCTATTCCCCTAAGAACGGATCACCAAATTCGTCTTGAGAAAGGTTTAAAAACTTTAACGATTGGAAAAATAGACCTCTTGCATAACCTAATCTAATTGGTAATTTTGTCGTCGAAACTCCTCTCTGTTCCTCACGTACGTCTATGTACGCTGCGGTACTCGACTTCGTTTCTCCTAAAAATTCTTCAATTATCTTTAGGTTATGCAAGAGGTCTAATATTTAATGATCTCAAAGCCTTAAAATATAAGGTTTGTGCTGGAATATTGTGGGATAGAAAAGTCAATTTTGCTGCATATAGAAATGATAAAAATGAACTGATGGTTTTGGTGTCATCAATTGAGGTCGAAGTTGATATTTTCGCTTTATATAGGTACCGCTGGTCCATCGAACGGTTGTTTAAGCATCTCAAAAGCGGAGGCTTTGATATTGAAAAAAGTCACTTAGTAAATTTGGATAGATTCAAAAAATTATTGGTGGTAACTGCTATTGCTTCAGCTTTAATAGTTAAGAATGGCTTAATACAAAATTCACTAAACCCAATCCGTATAAAACTCCAAAAAACCACTGAAAAACAATTATTTTCATTATTTACTTACGGGTTTGATCATATTAAAAATATCTTTTATCAATCTATCATTAATAGCTGTAACTCAACTAATACGCACCTTATTAATACCTCCAAAAATAGAACTTCTTACTACTTACTCTGCCTCCCTACAAAAATCGTAGGGTACTATGGATTACGCCACTCTGGTGGTACAAAATTACCAACGAAATTATAGAAGATAGTATCATTGCTACTACAAGTAGAAATATGAGGAGAGGAAGGAAAGTAGACTATTTGCTGCATAACCCTGCCTGCTGAACACCAGGTTCAGAAAGGGTTTGAGAGCAATTTTCACAGCTGTTTTGACTAGCCTGAGCAGCATATATGCAGCATATGGAATTTTGAGGAAGCTTAAGGAAACCCTGAAAGGCTGATAAGTATATGGTGGGCGATGAGAGACTTGAACTCCCGACCCTCTCGGTGTAAACGAGATGCTCTAGCCAACTGAGCTAATCGCCCTTACTAAATATTTATGATAGCAAAGTATATAATATTTGGGTTATAAGAATTATTTTGATATCATAATGCTAGTGCCTAAAAGAGCAATATACTTTCTCTTGGGCGTATTCTTGCCCTCAACTATTTAGAGGAAGGAACTAACTTGAATTTTTAACTACTTAATCTTAATCACCCAATAAATAGTAAATATACTCTTTCGCTCCCAGAATTATTTTTTTCATTTTATTGTGAACTCATATGCTCACGTAACTTATATACTGCTTTAGCTCCTTGGCCATGCATTTGCGATCTAATTCGAGGGGTCGCGCGAGTATATTCTTATCTTACACTCTAATAATCTCTAATTTGTAAAATCGAAGCTAAAGTGAATTTTAATTCTTAAAATATGAGCAGTATACTGCATTATTTTTTAAAAAAAAGCAAGTAATTTCTACTGCCACTTATGGCATTGCCGATAAATAGTTGATGCCGGAGCATTGTCATTGCGAGAAGGAAATGGCCTTGTTGCATGGAGAATAAGAGTTGGAAGAGGCGGAATCCCCAAAAAGTTAAGCAGCGTTAACTAAGTTAACAATTTTGCATTTTATTCGCGCCTGTGTCATTCTAGCTTGTTCACTTTTATTGCTTAAATAGTCAGAACTATGGCTTTTTATTTGCCACATAGTAGTTTCAACTAAAGATCTCGCATGATAGCCACTCTTTTCCTCCCATGATTTACACGCTAATGAAGTATCCCCGTTAATAGTATTATACTGAATGTATCTGATAGCTTCATCTCTTTCATATAAAATCTCATGGTATTTTTTCTTGATATTTCTATTATCTTTGGCTATTCGTGCATGCCTTATCGGCGGTATAAGTTGGCGTGCCTTTTTTAATTTAATTGCTGCTCGACAATTCACTGTATCATAAGCCATATCACCACATACTGCTGATATTTCTTCTGGTATCGAATCAAGCAATGATGACAACTCAGCACCATCATTGGCTGTAGATTTTGTATATCTGCTCTCCAAAATCTCTCCAGTTGCAACGTTTATTGCTACATGTAATTTACGCCATTTCTCATAACCTGCTAGCTGATTCTGTTGGTGTTTCTTTCGATTCCATTCAGTATGAGTATAAAGCGATAAACCTGTTGAATCTACAGCTATAGCCAAAGTGATTTAGCTGGTGACACTTGAATTTAAAGGCGAGGTTGCGCAGCGTATAGAGAATACGTGAGCACAACCGAATCCTGCAAAATCAAGTGTCACCAGCTAAATACCGCAGGCTATACTACTATAGATTCTTTCTTTGTCTTGACTAACTCTTTATTACCTAGCACAACATTTAATTTAGATGCACGGCGAGAAACAGTAGTATAATCTGGTATCTTAAGTTCAAGCTTCATTGATTTCAATACAGATTCCACAAAACCCTGTGCTTGTCGATATGGTAATTGATAAAATTCTCGCATCAACAAACATAACTCTATTACATATTCACTATATATTACTTTGCCCCCATGTTGTCGCTTACCACTATAATACCAATTGCTTATCGCTTCCTCAGAGATAAAAAAATTTATGCTTGCTATTTTCTTTAGTTTCTGGTTATATTGCGACCAGTTGCGCTTTTTTCGATGTATGGTCATACACCTTTATTAGCGCAACTATCTCCTCTTGACAACCTATTTCTTCCAACTCTTATTCTCCATGCAACAAAGCCTAAACAAGCTAGGAACAGTGAATTTCTGATTAGCAGCTTTTACAATAGAGCTTCCTATTTCTTGGGCCATTAATTGCAGTTTCTTAACCCGGCTAGGTTTTTCCTCATTATCTTGACTTGCCGCTAGCGTCTCACCACTTGCTATTGCTGGATTTATATTTATCCATTTTTTATATACCTAATCAATTTTTAATGCCCATGTTGCATCTTGTTAGTACTAGGCGCAATACTCCCTTGCGGTACAGAAGACGGTGCAATAATATTTGACTTTCCCTTTGCTTCCTTCATAAGGTGATCAAGTGACCTTTTTCCTATATCTCTTGCCTGCCTGACGAGGGCTTGTTTCTGCATCATCTTCTCTATTTCTTTTATTTCAGCCTCATTTGACACATATTTCTTACTCGTTTCCGCCAGTTCAGGATCCTGCTTCTCTGCCTTCTGAATTGCTAAATGTATAGCTATTATCATTTCTTTACATTCTTCTTCATCTTGTTTTGGTGATAGCAGTTGTTTCTTCTCGAATTTTGCCTGAAAATTTTTTATCTTTTCTTCTAGTTGGTCGAACTCTTGAGATTGGGGCTTTTTACCTGCTAGTCTTTTTATTACTGAGGCGGGGTTTAAAGTAGGAATTATAGAAGCTATAATATCGTATATAATCTTTTTTCTTTCATATAAACCCTGTAGTCTTTTAAAATTATTGAATTCTCTAGGATTTTCTTGCGCCATACCCTCCACATCATACAGCCTCTGATTCTGCTCCTTTAATTTTTCTTTTTTCTCTTCTAAATTTTCCCGACTGAATGAACTTTTTGAGCCCTTCCTTAAATCTGTCTTCTTTTCATTACTTAGCTGTGTGTTCGTCGGTGTGGGTGTCGTACCCGTACTCAACCCCCTCTCCGCGTTAGAAGATTCATTATCTTTTTTTTTGCTGTCTAATGTAGCGTATTGTTCTACTACAATATTCTTTCTCCTCTCGAGATCATTAAGTAGTTTTCTTATGGGGGCTTCTGGGGCCAATTTCTCAGCTTCTACTAGTTTAGTTAAGCGTTTTAACTGGACGTTTAGTGCTGCCATATCTACGTGGGGAGGAAAATTCTGCTTAACATTCTGCTCAACTTTTGTCATCATCCCTTTTAATACCTTTTTTACTTTCTTATTTAGTGCTGGGCTAGTTTCATCTTGTCCTGGCATATTTTACTCCTCCATATGTTGATTTTCTCATCGTATATTTTCCTCAGCTAAGTATTCTTTGATAGGAGAGTCTTCCATACTAGATAAGCTATTCGGGTTATTCTCTTATACAACTGGGTATCCTTCTGTAAACTTATATATCGTAAGCCTATTTAACACGTTAACTTCCTTCAAATCGCATTGTTGTTTGAAAGATTTTACTCCGGCAGCTATATGGATTTCTTTTATAGTATTGATTTTGAACACTATTTTTTATTATTCCCGCCCCTCTTATTGGCGATTATTTTGTTATTGCTTTAATAGTAATACAATTCTCAACTATTTAAAAATTATTTACCTTAATTCATAATATAAATAATAATTTATATTATATTTATGTTAATAAATCTAAACTATTAACTAGCAAAGTAGGAAGATGTAAGGGGTAACTAAAAGAGTTGTAATAGAAAAAAGTTGATAATTCTTAAATTTTTATTAACTTTATAAAAATTTATATACAAATCACTAAGAATTACCTTCTAATTAGAGATAGAATACTGATGAGAACAAAATAAATACTAAAGGGCCAAACCAAAACAAGATAATAAAAATTAGGTCATTAGACCTCTTGCATAACCTAATCTAATTGGTAATTTTGTCGTCGAAACTCCTCTCTGTTCCTCACGTACGTCTATGTACGCTGCGGTACTCGACTTCGTTTCTCCTAAAAATTCTTCAATTATCTTTAGGTTATGCAAGAGGTCTACTCAAAGATATTACTTTAACTTATGACATTTTTAACCAATTTAATAGTTGTGGGTAAAGATATGACTATAAAGTACGTGAGCACGTGAGTCCATGATAAAATAAAAAAAACAATTTTTGAAAGACGAGTAGTATAATCTACTTAAGGGTGGGTAGATGTAATAGATCTGATCTTTTACCAAGCTCTTGATAAATACTTACATCTATATTGCCTCCGGATAACAGCACTAACACTTTTTGAGGAGTAGATTGTTTTTTTAACCAGTTCACTACGCCTACCATATTTAAAGCACATGAGGGTTCACAGGTAACTTTTAATAAATGTGTTAACCAGCTAGTCCAATAATATATTAAATGTTCCTCTGCTAGAAAAAAATCATCTAGTTTTTTTAAATAGTGAAATGTACGTTCGGAAACACTTAAAGTACGTAAACCATCTGCTACAGTTGGCGGAGAATCAGTAAATCTATATATAGTATTTTGTTTTATAGATAAAAAAGCATCATTCGCCTGACTTGGTTCCACTCCTATAAGCAAACTAGATGGAGATAATAATTCCTTTGCTAGATATGACCCTGCAAGTAATCCCCCTCCACCGCACGCAGCGAAAATAGCATTTGGGTAAAAGCTTAATTGTTGCAGCGCTTCATAACACATTGTACTTGCTCCCACTATGCTAGACTCGCTATCAGAAGGATGCAAGTAATAAAAACCATTTGCTATGTCAGCTTTTGCTCTGTTTTCTGCTACCTGTCTAGTCTCAGTAAGTATTACTTCAGCGCCATAATATTTTGCTGCTTGTTGTTTAATCAAAGAAGTATTTTTAGGTAAATAAATTCTAGCGTGAAGATTAAGGATCTTGGCGGCCCATGCAAGCCCAAGCCCATGATTCCCTGTACTATATGCTACTACTTTAGTAGGTAAGGATTTTTTTTCTTTTTGTTCTAATAAATGATTTAATACTCCTCTTACTTTAAAGGCGCCAGTTTTTTGCAATGATTCAGCTTTAAAAAAAATTTCATGCCCTAACATTTCATTTAAAGTGCTAGATTGAATTATAGGAGTTAAATATAGATATTCTTTTATTCTATTACTTGCTATTGCTATAGGATGTACATGCTGAATTGATAGTTTCATATGACTACAGTTAATTCCGTTAATTCTTAGTAAACATGGAGTTTTATTTTTAGCTATACCCAAGGGATCATTCTAGTATAGCAGTAATATACTCTTCGCCTTTCAAGAGTTTGTTTCTTCATTAGACCTCTTGCATAACCTAATCTAATTGGTAATTTTGTCGTCGAAACTCCTCTCTGTTCCTCACGTACGTCTATGTACGCTGCGGTACTCGACTTCGTTTCTCCTAAAAATTCTTCAATTATCTTTAGGTTATGCAAGAGGTCTATTTTATCAAAGTTTCGCGTGCTCACGTACTTAGTTGTACGCTGCGCGCGCTCACCCCTGGCAAATAAAATCCAACTCTTGAAATCCATTGAGTATACCATTTCCGAAAACTAATCATCTACGTTTGCCTTGCTTCATGATCTCCGCTCCTTGCGTACTAATATGTACGCTCCGGTGCAAGGGCACTCGTACTCCTAATACTAATTTAGTTTTGGGAAATGGTATAAGTAATATACGTTCAGTTTAAAAGCGGTACTCAAAGATCTCTTCCTTTCAAGCTTAAATAGCTAGAGTATACCCTTTTGCTATATCAATTAACCTTGCCTAGGTGCAGCCCATTTACGGGCTTACCTACCATATAGTGACAAGAATGAAACTGTAGTACCGTAAAAACCTTGCCCCATTGATAATAATTTAAATTGTTTAACTGTTTTTAATATCATAAAATTGCTTGAAATCCTAGTATGATAATATTATATAGCTAACAGCTGCCCTAGTATATAAATTTCTTAAGGTTTTTGTATGATAAATAAAGAAAAATTACCCCTACTTGTATTAAGGGATATGGTGGTATTTCCTGGTATGATTGCCCCTATATTTGTTGGCCGAGCAAAATCTATTCATGCCCTACTTAGTACCGATAATATAGATAATAATAGGCAGATACTTTTAGTATTACAAAAACAACAAAACCAAGATTCCCCAAAGATCCAAGACCTTCATTCGGTAGGAGTCATTGCTAAAATTATCCAAACTGTAAGAGTGCAAAATAATGCAAAAGTTCTAGTGGAAGCAACTAGTAGAGTTAAGCTTTATAATATCACTAATAATGAAACATTCGAGGCTGAATACAGCATAATAGAGGATGAAGAAGTAACAGATATAGAAAGTTTAAAAGTTGCTACCACAAATGTTATTGAACTATTTTTAGACTATACTAGGAACCATAAAAAAATTAATCCTGAGATCACCGAAACTATAGCAGCAGAAATTAAAAAAGATCCTACAAACTTTAGTTATATTACCAATGTTCTCTCTTCTCATTTGGTCGCCCCGTTATTAATAAAACAAACCCTATTAGAGGAAACAAAACCGCAAGCTAGAGTTAAAACTATAATAGATACTTTAATATCTGGAATGGCCCAATTAGAAGCTGAACAGTCTTTACAACAAAGATTAAAAAAACAGATAGAGAAAACTCAACGTGATTATTATTTGCATGAGCAAATGAAAGCTATCCAAAAGGAGCTTGAAGATGATAAAACTGACTTTTCAGATATAGAGAAAAAAATTCGCACCCTAAAGCTTTCTAAGGAAGCTAAAGAAAAAGCAGAAAATGAATTAAAAAAATTAAAACTGATGAATCAAATGTCAGGAGAATCATCAGTAATTCGTAACTACCTAGATACTTTGTTAGCTATGCCATGGGGGAAATCTGATAGTACTAAAATTGATATCACTAAAACAAGAAACATTTTAGATCGCGACCATTTCGGCCTAGAAAAAGTCAAAGATCGTATTATCGAATATTTAGCAGTGTTACAACGTTCAAAAAAAATTAAAGGCCCTATATTATGTTTAATTGGACCGCCAGGGGTAGGTAAAACTTCATTAGTGAAATCAATTGCCGAAGCAATAGGCAGAAAATACACTAAATTTGCTCTTGGGGGCGTGCGAGATGAATCAGAAATTAGAGGCCATAGAAAAACATATCTTGGGTCTATGCCCGGTAAAATCATAAATTTAATTAAAAAATCTAAGACCAGTAACCCGGTGATGTTACTTGATGAAATCGATAAAATGGGTTCTGATTTTCGAGGGGATCCTGCTTCGGCATTACTAGAAGTACTAGATCCAGAGCAAAATAGCCACTTTGTTGATCATTATTTGGAAGTGGAGTATGATATATCGGAAGTAATGTTCATTGCTACCGCAAATTCTTATAATCTACCTAGGGCCCTATTAGACCGTATGGAAATAATTAACGTTTCTGGGTATGTGGAAGAGGAAAAGCTACAAATTGCTAAAAACTATTTAATTCCTAAGCAGTTTAAAATGCATAATATGCGGGAAAATGAGCTCTTCATTGAGGATCCAGCCCTTTTAGAAATAATTCGCTATTATACCAAAGAATCTGGGGTTAGATCCCTTGAAAGAGAAATTAGTGCTATCACCCGCAAAGCTTTACAAAGAATTTTAAGTAATAAAGCAATTAAAAGTATCTCTATAGCGTCCACAAACCTGGAAGAATATCTCGGAGTACAAAAATATAATTTTGGCTTAGCTGAGAAGGAAGATCAAATCGGCAGTACTACTGGCTTAGCATATACAGAAGTAGGAGGAGAATTACTAACTGTTGAAGCATTAACATTTCCGGGCAAGGGAGAAATTAAAACTACCGGGAAGCTGGGAGATGTAATGAAAGAGTCAGCCCAGGCAGCTTATAGTTGTTTTCGTTCCAGAGCAAATAGTTTTGGCCTAAAATATGAGGATTATAAAGATCTAGATATTCATTTACATGTGCCTGCAGGGGCAATACCTAAAGATGGGCCTTCTGCCGGCTGTGCTATATTTACCACTATTGTCTCACTTATGACTAAAACCCCGGTTAAACGAACTATAGCAATGACAGGAGAAATTACTTTAAGAGGGATGGTATTGCCTATTGGAGGATTAAAAGAAAAACTATTAGCTGCTAGTAGAGGGGGGATTAAAATAGTGCTAATACCTGCAGAAAATGTCAAAGATTTAAAAGAAATTCCTATTACTATAAAAAATAATTTAGAAATCTTGCCAGTATCCACAATTGATGAAGTATTAAAATGCGCTTTAGTGAATACTAATTTTATTGCTACTCCAGGTTAACTCTACCTTAACCTGCACCGTAGTAACATATACTGCTCGTATACTACTAGTCTTTCAAAAATTGTTTTTTTATTTTGAATGGCGAGCGCGCACATCGTACATGTAAGCAGGTGAGTTTTTGATAAAATAGACCTCTTTCCCAGCTTGCATCGGGCAGGGAATTTGAAGGATACCCTGCCCACCGAACCGCAGCGTATTTAAATGTATGTGAGGATTCGAGGCTAAATTCATTGTCCCAATTACCAGCGCGCGTAGAGTTTCGAAAGAGGTCTAATAAAAAAACAATTAGGCAAAGTGAGTAGGTATATGAATAGTTTATTTTCTTTCTTAGGCCTTTTAATGCTGTTTACTTTTCAAATATATGCAAGTGACAGTATAGTCAAACCCGGCCTATTTTATAATCATTATGTACAAGATCAGCATGTTATTCATGTATTAACTATTGACCCTAAATATTTTTCTGTAGAGTTAGTTAAAGCCCATAATCAAGTAATTGGGAGAGAAACAGTAGAAGCTATTGGATTACGCACAGGAGCGGTCGCTGCTATTAATTCTGGTTTTTTTGAAATTGGTAATAGTGAGGATGGGCGTCCAAGCCTGACATTAATGATTCATGGTCAACTTTTTGGTCTTAGAAAACAATTGCAAAGTTTACTGATACTAGATCAAGGTAACTTGCAAATTACCCAAGGAACGGCCAAAATTTCTCTAGAAGTAGATAAAACATTAATTATCCCAAATCAAATTAATTTTTTTTCTAACTCTAAGGATATTAGTCTATATAATGATGTATGGGCGCCTACTTCATTAACGCCTTATACTAATAGAGAAGTTCTGATAGATAATAATTTTATTGTAACTGAAGTCAGTAATCATGGGGATAATCTAATTCCCATAAAAGGTTTAGTGTTATCTTTTCCAGCTGCAAGAGCTTTACCTGTCATAAAACAAGGAGATCATGTAAAACTGCATTTAGAATTTATAGATAAAGATAATAGTCCTATCAAGCTAAGTAAAACTGCCTCAATAGTAAGTGGTATACCCCTATTAGTGCAAGATGGAAAAAGCGTAAATAAATGGGCCTATTGGGCAAGGGATAACTGAAGCTCATGCCCGTACTGCTTTAGGAGTACGATCAGATGGCACTATAATTATAGTTGTTGCTGAGCATCTTTATAAACAATCTATCAAATCTCTTACATTAGGACAAATTAGCACAATTTTAAGAAAAGAAAAAAACATCGCCAGGGAAAAATTAACCATTTCTGAGGTTGTAAAGATTTTAGAAAAAAAATTTAGTGATAAAGAAGTGAGAGGATTAACTATACAAGAACTAGCGGATTACATGACTGCGCTTGGATGTGTAGTAGCAATTAATTTAGATGGTGGGGGATCTTCTACATTGTTTATGGAGGGAAAAATTCTTAATAATCCTACTGGAGATAAAGAGGAAGCCTTAGGAGAAAAGGTATTACGGCCAGTATCAGATGCAATTATAATAAAACAACTCTAAAGGCTACTTTACACCATTAAAGAGGCTACTGTCAAACGCTATTACTATGACAGCCATCAGCAGCTTAAAGAGCACTTGCATAACTTTATCAATGCCTATAACTTTGCGAAAAGGCTTAAAACTTTAAAAGGACTAACTCCTTATGAATTTATTATAAAATCCTTCCAATTAGAACCAGAAATATTTATAGTAAATCCACACCATTACACCCTGGCACTAAACACACCTAGCTGAATTTTATAGTAGTGTTGATATACAAAGCGCAGAGCTTCAGTTCTCTTTCTGGTAAAACTCCTTGGGAGAAATATAAAGATCTAAAATCTTTCGTTCCTTTTATACGAGAAATTGAAAAAAATTATGACCCATTAAAAGAACCGTTTATTATGCAAAATTACAAATATAATAACAAATTAAAGGTAATTAATAAACCTAAAAACACATAATCCGTGTCATTAGTTAGGAATTGACCAAACAGTCTTGTTGTATAGTCACTTAGGTTAAACTAGCTACGTTGTTGCTCGTCGCTTACCTAGTATCTCCTAGGCTTCACTCCTCGCGCCTAGTATCTAATTCCACCTAAGTGACTATAACTATCTCTATAAATCACCCATCAATTTCCTGAGAATGAATAGTCACCTACTAAAAATGAAATAAGATTTTACGTAAATGGTCTAAGCCTACCCGAAAGAAAGATTG
Organism: Candidatus Tisiphia endosymbiont of Beris chalybata; assembly: GCF_964026555.1. Lineage (NCBI taxonomy): Bacteria > Pseudomonadati > Pseudomonadota > Alphaproteobacteria > Rickettsiales > Rickettsiaceae > Candidatus Tisiphia > Candidatus Tisiphia endosymbiont of Beris chalybata. The sequence continues at coordinate 1,228,442 of NZ_OZ032159.1, forward strand.
AGCTTTACGTTGATATTTTCTGAGTTTTATCTGCACAAGGTTATGTTGCCAAGTGCCTACTTATGCGGTTTGATTGGCAAATAGATTAAAATTTTTGATATTTATCCACCATCCAATTGATAAATGTACTATCCACAGACTGTTTTTTGAGAGAATATTGATACACTTCTTTTATTAAATCAATAAGATTGGTGAATGGGAAATTTAAATTTCTTTCAATTAGAATCTCTATAGTGGCGCTCGTTGCGTTACTAAAGATCTCCATTTGTTCCATAGAAAGCAGCTCTCCTTTAAACTCTTCTTCCTCAATAAAAATTGAATCTAAGCTCACGTCAAGTGCTTTGGCAATTAATTGCAAAGTATGAGCACTTGGGTTTTTAGAGGTTCCAGAGATAATACTGTATATAGTATTTCTATTTAAACCCGTTGTTTTTTCGATATCTATAGCAGATATTCTTTTTTGAGTCATCAACTCATTAATTTTATTATTAACACTTACCATTAAATATAATTTCATAATATGAGTTAGTTAATTAACTATAACATTTAGGAGCTAAAATGTAAATAATGGAATAATATTTAATATATAAAAACAATATATCATGATAATTTGATGATAAATTAAATTATCTGCTTTACATATTAAAAAATAAGTGTAAAAATTAAAAGTAACACTGGCTAAGAACGCTAGAGTTAAAGTTAAGCGTTTTAAATAACTAAAAGTTGAAGGAGTATTATTTTTATATCGTATACTCGAATTATCCATAGAATGGGATTTTCAAAGAGATCTCTCTCGCAACTTGCATCTAACAGGGAATTTGAAGGAGCCTCTTCGCTCCAAACCGCAGTATACTCAAGTGTATGTGAGGGTTTGAGTCTAGATTCAACCTGCAAATTACCAGCTCGATACGAGCTGAGGCAGAGGTCTAACGGATGGTGAGCGAGAAGAGAAAAGACTTCTTGCAGAATTCGTATCGAGCAGGGAATTTGTAGGAGACATGGAACGCAAGGCCCGCAGCGCACTAGGGGGCAGCTGAGGATTCGAGGGATCGACGCACAAATTACCAACAGGAGTAGAATTATGATGCAAGAAGTCTAAAGCAGTACCTAAGGTAGGTAGGCACTCTGCGTCCATAATATTTTTAAAAAATAATTTTTTAAATCATTCGAGTATAGCTGAATTTTATGCTGGAGTTGCCTAAGGCCGAATAATACCATTTCCCTATTATAAATAGATATATGAACAATTACATATAGATTTTATAGTTTCTATTGAAATAGATTGAATAAATTCAATTACAGCATCTTCAAGTTTAGTTAAACAATCGTAAACTTTATTTTTTAATACCGAATCTTTTAAATGTTGCCACAACCTCTCTACAGGATTTAACTCTGGACTATATGGTGGTAAGTACATAATCTCAATATTAGCTGGTATTGTAAGACCTTTATGCCATCCAGCTCCATCCATCACTAGTATAACTTTTGTAGTTATATGTTTCGCAAATTCATTAAGAAAAACTTGCATACAGGCCTTATCAACATTCGGAATAATTAAACTAAAAGAGTCTCCATCTCTATGATTTGTAGCAGAATAAAGATAAAATGATTTAAATCCCAGCTTTGTAGGAACTGGAGTCCTACTGCCTTTTTCAAACCATCCTAAACCATGTTTTGTATTGGTCCCAAACCTAGTCTCATCAAAAAAATAAATAGGTACCATAGGATTATCTTGGTGTACTTGTTGTAGATTTTTTTTTGAATTCTTCTTGAGAAGATGTGTCAGCTTTGTAATGCCTCTTTCTACCAGTAATATGCCTAAACCCAAGTGCCCCTAGCATTCTATGTATACTAGATTTTTCTATATCTATATCAAATTTTTCTTTTATCACTATCTTTAATTTCTTAATCGTAATACTACTGTCTCTCTTTATCAAAGTTTTAATCTCATCTTTTTGAGCAGTATTTAATTTTGATCTAGAAGGCTTTGCTATGTTCTTGAGACCATCAATGCCTTGATCTCGAAATAGAGCAACCCATCTATGTAGCGAAGATCTGTTGATATCATAAACTTCCGCTACTTTCTTAATACCATGCTTACTCGATGCTAGTATGGCTTTTAATCTTGTTACTACAACACCATTCTTCCCTCCGTTATTCAAAGCTTCCCTTGCTTTTAATACTAATTCGTCATTTATCATTTTTGATACTTTAGGCATTTCCTTGTTACTTCCTATTATTTCATTATTACCTAGCTTTATATCATAAATTACTCATTCTATCAATCTAATATCTCTGCTTATAATGGGGAAATGGTATAAGTAATAGCCTTCCTGCATAAGTCCATCTAGTTGGTAACTTTGTCTTTGCAACCGGGGGTATGAAGCTTTGTAGCTGCTGCTACGTAGCCCCTAGTAGCCGGCTTTGTTCCTTCTACAAATTCCGAATAGGGCTACTTTGATTTATATACGCAATAGATTTCAAGAGTTGGATTTTATTTGGCAGGGGTGAGCGCGCGGAGCGTACAACTAAGTACGTGAGCACGTGCAACTTTGATAAAATGAAAAAACAACTCTTGAAAGGCGAAGAGTATACATACATTCTACGCTAAGGTGGCACAAGCTTTATGAGTAATTACTGAGCCCACGAACCCATGGAAGGTAAAAAAGCAATTCGGCTAAATAAGTAGTAGCTATATAAATCAAACTATAAAAATTCCCTTTGCCAAACCTAGGTTCTGTTGACAAAATTTTTTAGTAGACTTTTTGAGCAGATTTTTACCAAAAATATAAGTGAATTTTGCAGAAATAGCCCTCCTATTTCCAAAAATTGTCCTGTATTTGCAGGAAAACCATGCCAGAAAAGGGCCTAAAAATTTTGTCAACAGAACCTAGCGCCCTGAAAGCAAACTTGCTATTAGGCCTTGTTTTAACTTCACTAGGGACTTTTATGGCTAGGGAAATTTGATAAAGTTGCCTAAATATTATTCATCAGTTGATTGGGTAAGTGTTCTAATTTAACTTTATAGAAAATTAAATTTTTTAAAAAATAAAATAATAACAAATTGTATTAATTACTAAAACTTATAACTAGGTATAGAGAGGTAAATGTGTCAATAAATAAAAATAATATTAATGAAAACTGGCAACATGAGAAAGGAATGAAAGAATTAGAAGGAAAAATATTTGCGCTGTCTGGGAATGTGTTAGCACTTAGAATAGAATTAACTGAAGATCATAGGAAAATAGAAAGTTATTTCAGAGTATTAACTGATCAATTATTTGAGATGCAAAAGAATATAGAGTTTATCCGCGCTTATCTGGATATTCAAGTAGCAGATGATGAAGGGTGGGAAGAGGCGAATAATAAATAAGGTTAGACAGAGCCTTATAATACCATTTTCCCAAACTAATCATCTACGTTCGTCGTACTTCATGATCTCCGCTCCTCACGTACTAATATGTACGCTCCGGTGTAGGGCACTCGTATACTGCTCGCGCCTGAAGAGTTGGTAGACGATAGAATCAACTTCAAGAAGAGCTAGGAGTGTGAAAGATAGGGATAGGAAGAAACCTCACAGCTCCTCCCTCCCACACCACCGTACATACGGGTTCGTATACGGCGGTTCAGGCGGTTGATCAAGTTAAACATTTTAATCTTGGCAAACCAAGCTCTTCAAAATACTTGTTTGGCATAGCTATACATAATGCAGGACTAGAACTAATATGCCAAGGTCCTTTATTAGTTCCAGCTGTTTGGACGGAAAGGTTATATCCAACACCTCTACGTCGAAGTTGAATAGCTTTGTTCTTTCCAATCTTCCACTGACGCCAGAAAGCACAACGTAACCTCCTGCGTATCCATGCTTCTAAGCCTGTCAATACTGAAGGTGTTTGACAATGCTTATAATAGCTCAACCATCCTGTGAGATATTTTCCTAGATCAGTTATTACTCTCTCCATACACATGCCTTTGCCAGCTTGTGTATATTTTCTAATTTTCTTCTTGAGTTGTTTTATTACCTCTGGCGCAATTCGCCTCTTCGGCATCTTGCCACTCGTAAAGCTAAATCCTAGAAAAGAACAACGATAAGTCTTTGCTCCCACACTTTTCTGCTCATTTACTTTTAGTTTGAGCTTCTTTGATATAAAGAATTTCAGGCCATTCATCACTCGATTTCCTGACCTTTCAGTCTTTACGTACACATTACAGTCGTCTGCATAACGGCAGTACCGATGTCCACGCCGCTCAAGTTCTTTGTCAAGTAGATCGAGCATAACATTTGATAGCAAGGGCGAAAGTGGCCCCCCTTGAGCGGTTCCTTCTTCCCCATAACTCACCAATCCATTTTGCATTATACCTGCATTCAGAAATGCACGCAAAAGCTTAAGAACCCTCTTGTCGGTTATTCGTTTTTACATTTCACTCATCAGTTTATCGTGATTCACTAGACCTCTTGCATAACCTAAAGATAATTGAAGAATTTTTAGGAGAAACGAAGTCGAGTACCGCAGCGTACATAGACGTACGTGAGGAACAGAGAGGAGTTTCGACGACAAAATTACCAATTAGATTAGGTTATGCAAGAGCTCTATTGAAACAGTTTTTGATTTTCTAAAAAATAAAATGAATCTTGAGCATACAAGACATAGATCTCCTATTAATGCTTTTGTTCATATTCTTTCTACCCTAGTTGCTTATTCTCTAAAAAAAACTAAACCTTCCACAAAACTTGACTTTAATCTATATATTCATAACTCCCTTATCCAGAATTAACGTAACATTATGTTTTTTTAATACTTTATGTATAGTAGCAGTAGAAAATGAAATTTCATATAAGCGCTTTAGCTCATTCTGAATACGCCTCGCACCCAATTTTCTTCCTTGTCTTAAACCTAGTATTCGTTGCTCTTCTGTATCATTTATTTTTTGCCCAGGAGATGTCTTTGGTTTTTTGCTTAGATCGTGTAGTCCTGCTACACCTAATAACTCATAACGTTTGTACCATTTGCGTAAAGTAAACCTTGAAATATCATAATAGTTACAAACCTTTCCCGCGTTACCCACCTCTTCATATAATTTAACCCAATTTAAGCGTAATTTAATCTTAGGTGCCATTCGTTTATTTTAATAATTAAACTACATTTAATCTTACATTATTATTGTAACTATGTCTATAAATCACACAAATTAAAACATAAGCATGATTTTAAGTTTTAGATAACTAGATCGCTCTACCAGCTCTCGAGTTATACTTAATATTTAGTAGTTTGCGAGTTTTATGGTATAATGAGTAACGTGTAAAACTATCAAAACTCTTAAATAAATTACTATTTATGTCTATTTCAAAATTTTTAGATCCTAAGAACGATGTTGCATTTCGCCGTATATTTGGCTCGGAGAAGAATAAAGACATTCTTATTCATTTCATTAATGATGTGCTAGAGCTTAAAAGTGGTGATAGAATTAAAGAAGTAACTTTTTTGCCCACTATCCAGGACCCTGAAATTGCTTCAAAGAAGCAAAGCATAGTAGATGTTTTATGCAGGGATGAAAATGGCGTCTCGATTATTATTGAGATGCAGGTATCTCCACAAGAAGGTTTTGAGAAACGAGCTCAGTATTATGCAGCTAAAGCCTATTCACGGCAGTTAAATAAAGGCAAAGAAGAAGGAGCTAGATATATAGATCTAAAGTCGGTAATATTTATTGCTATCAGTGATAATATTATTTTTAAAGATAAAGTTTGTTATAAATCTGATCATATTATTTTAGATAAAGAGAGCTATACTCATGATTTACAAGATTTTTCTTTTACTTTTATAGAACTACCAAAGTTTAAAATCACTGATATCAATTTACTAACTAATATTATAGAGAAGTGGTGTTTTTTCTTTAAGCATGCAGACGAAACTAGTGAGGCAGACTTACCTAGGATCATAGGATCCGATCACGTGATAGAGAGGGCTTATGAAGAATTAAACCAGTTTAATTGGACGGAAGAAGAATTGCTAATTTATGAGCAAGAGACTAAACGTATTATAGATAATAAAGCAGCAGAAGATTACCTGATAAAAACTGCTGAAGCCAGGGGTGAGGCTAGAGGAGAAGCTAGAGGAGAAGCTAAAATGATAAAAATGATGAGAGATAATGGTTATTCTGTTGAAGAAATCGCTAAAATGACAGGATTATCAGTTACTAAAATCAATGAATTATTAAAAACACAATCCTAAAAAATTGATAAAAGTACTTGCGTTATTTTAAAAGGTCAATTATGATGGAGCTATACTATAATTAGGGGGTGTTGTAATCTAAATTTCGTGAGATTTTTATACAATTACTTGGTATGTAATTTTAGTGATGGGGAAATAATTTGCTAAAAAAGTCACACTATATTCTGAATATGCGCTTTTACCCAGTAAATTACAAATGCATTAAATATTTTTAATTTCTTCCTCAAAATATTGTCTGATTTAAAGCGTTTTTAGTGGTAAGTTTATATCTCAACTTATAAAACTATGTCAACGTTATTTCTTCTAAAAACAGTCTTATTTCAGTAATTCGCGCTAGTAATCTTCTAAAAACAGCAGAGGGACAAGGTTTTACTGATAAAACAGTGCGAAAAATAAATTCTGAAGTAGGATTAGGGATCAAGCTTGTCAGACCTAGCGGGAATTGCTGGTCTTATTTTGTCTTTTTCAAACACAAACCATTTTACTAACTATATTAGTTGTTTTGCGATTGTATATTTTGTCTTATTTGCTGCCCTTCTGTGACTTAAGTAAAAATTTCTGCAACAGTTTGAAACTTAGCATAACATTTGCATATTATCAAATATTTTATTTTGCTAATTGTAGGATAAGCAGAGCACATTACTATACTATTTTCCTGACCCTCTTCACTACTCTTAAAAAAATTCCTCATTTTATTAGAACACATCTTCCGGAAAAAAAAGAGCTTTCCCAATAGAACGCCTATTTGCTTAATTGGGAAGAAATATTTCCCCGCTTTTTTTCTCGTTCAACAAAAGAAAGGCTAGGATTAGGTAGAACAACATCTAAAGTGTTTTTTTCTTTATTCTCTTTAATATTTTGCAACTCTTTTATTGATTCTGGCACGGATAAACCTTTTTTATGTAAGTTTACCATAATATCAATATTTTCTAGCGCAAACTTACACATAATAGGATTTGCATGTTCTAATTGCCGTAAGAAGGGGTTTATTTGATTAAAGTTAGTAATAATATGTTCAACTAAATCAGGGTCTTTCTCTCGTACTGCAGTTAGTTGCTGCAAAGATATACCCACACCATGTAAGGCTAGAATACTAGATGCATTTTCTACTAGCCAGTTAGCCAGTGCATGATTTTCAGGCTCTTTATTATAGATATCTACTAATTCGTTAATTGGTAAACCATCGTTCGTAAGCCATTCAATCGACTCTCTTCCTTCCATTAACCAAAAAACTAGCTCATAATCTTCCTTATTCCATATTTCCTGCAGTTTGTCATTAGACAAGCCCAAGCTTTGCAATTTTTCTAAATGCTCGGTGCAGAGCATTAGCTTTTGAGTTGTTTTAGGATCTGTATCACGTATATCTATCAATTTGTCATAAGGGAAACCTGCTTGATTTAATAGGTAAACACTTTTTCCGTTTTTTACTAACCATTGAGCTTTCTCCGGATTTTGATCATCTATGTTCTTTAATTTATCCAAGGATAAACCTGCACTAGTTAAATAATCAAATTGTTGAGCATGTTCTATTACTATGCCTTTATGTACTTCATACTCTTTTTTGTATTGTGTTAATGACTTTAACAATTGGGAGATATTAAGACTATTTAATTGTTCTAAAGGACGGTATAAATTTTGAGTAATTTTATGAAATTGTTGTTGTACTTCAGAAGATTGAATTGCGTTATACCATTGCTGATTAGTTGGGTCTTGGGGATGCACAATACCATGTTCGCAAAGATATGCAAAATTTTGTTGTCCCTCATGCACTAGCCTTTCTAAATCTTCTAGGCTTTGATAATCAAATAGATTAGGATCCTCAATAATACATGGTGTAAAACCATTTTTTATTAACTCCCTATTTAATATTAATACTACAAATGTACGACTATTAAAATCCAAATAAGGATGAGTTCTTTCTAAGTCTCTCACCATTTTTAATATATTATGTAATGTCTTTTCTTCGTTGTTATATCTTTCAATTATCTTATATAAATATTGTTCCGTTATTTCCTGGCTTTCTGCTCTATGAAACCAAGGCTTCCTATGTCGGTATGGTAGCTCTTCCAATCCTACACTTTTCATAAGTTCTTGTGCGTCGAACTGCTTTAACTCGGTTTCTGTAACAGTGAGGGACATTCTAAAAGCTATGCTACTATTAGGAATCTTAATAATATCATCTACTTTCATACGATCAATATTATTACCATAGCTACCTTCTCTATATAATGCTATACGAACTTGCTCAACAATTTCTCGCGATAAATCATTATCAATAGATGACAGCATATTTTTATAGGCGTTTAATATACCATTAGTACACCCTGGCTCCACTTCTTCCCATTTTGCAAAAGCCTGCCGATCACTGTGCCTATCAGCATTGAATAGACCTAATCTTATTGCTGTGCTAGGATCATTTAATACTAACTGTAAATCCTGTAAACTTTTATTATCTTGTGGCATTTTTATTTCCCATTTTATTAATTATCTCTTTACATAGGCAAGCAGTTCAGCTAATACTTTTATGCTATTATGTTGAGCCGCTACATGTAGTGCGGTATCACCATCTTTATCTCGGTGAGTTAGAAAGCTGGCATCCCTGTCTATTCTTGTTGATTCATTCATAAGATTATTAAGCACATCAATGAACTCTTGCTTTACAGGTTTTGATAGATTCGGATCCTCCCATAATTCTCTTAACTGATTTAAGCCAGTCTGAAGAGCTGATGTATTCTTCTCGTTCATCCTCATTTCTAAATTTCTTCTGGTCCTCCTCTTCAAAATCCTTATCCTTATTCAGCAATGCCCGCTAAGTCTGGCAAGCCTGATACCTAAGCCTACTTCAGAATTTATTTTTCGCACTGTTTTATAAGTAAAACCTGATCTCTCTGCTGTTTCTAGAGAATTATTAGCGGGAATTGCTGATCCTTATTAACAAATATTGACAACTGATTTATCATCTCCAATATGTCATGCTTCCTAACCCCAAGTACGGCACTGTTAACAAAATAAGTTATAAGCTTTAATAAGAGCAAGAGCGATAAAGCTGAGGAAGGTACAGTCAAGTTTATCAAATCGCATAGCAATTCGTTTGTTTTCTTTAAGCCTACCAAAAAGTCTTTCAATAATATGTCGTTTTCGATAAAGTGTAGTATCGTAAAAATCTTTTGGGGTTAAGTTAGAATCATTAGGTAAATACACACCTTTTAAGGGTATAACTGGGATAGCATTTTTCGATTTAATAAAGTTCCTAATATTTCTGCTATCGTATCCCTTGTCTGCTACAACAAAGCCTATTTTGTCCCAAGGCCAATCGTGCCATAATTGCTCTACTGTTTTACAATCTTGTCTTTGAGAGGGAAATAGCTGACAATTAACTAAGCTATTTTGAGTAATAGATAAATGCATCGTAGTTCCTAACCCTTTTCTACCTCTCCCTATTGATTGTGGCCCTTTCTTTTTTTAAAGCACCTCCTCCATGTCTATGCAAAGGTATAATTGATCCATCTACAAACACTATATCCATTAACAATTGCTTGAAGCTCTGTAAATAATATAATAAACGCCAAAAAAATCCTTTTTCACTCCATCTCTTATATCTTGTATATATTGTATGCCAATTACCATATTCTACAGGAAGATCACGCCATGCGATACCAGTCCTTAGCACATATAATACCCCACAAAAAAACTTATAATGGCTTACTGTCATAGGACGACCTGGTTTCTTTAACTCTCTTTTGATAGCTGGCTCTACCAACTCTTCAAACTTACTTTCACTAATTGGGTATTTTCTTTCTGCTTTCATAATTGAACCTTCTTACTTGCTCAATTATTCTATCCCATATTTTCTCATTTACAACTTATTTTGTTAACAGTGCCACAGCATAATCGGTTAAGCTATTGACAAGGAGTATGCTAATGCTTCAAAAAAATCAGTAAAATTTACGGCAATTTTACGAATATGATTTTTTATCCTAAACCAGTGATTCTCTATTGGATTTAAATCAGGCGAATAAGTAGGCAACAATATAATACTCGCTCCTACACTTTCTACTAATGTTCGTAATGCGCCCCGAAAACTAGAGCAGTGATAGAGAGACTATTTTATGTTAAAATAAATATAAAATAGGAGCAGTCGAAAATGAGTAAGCCAAAAAGTTACAGTAAAGAATTTAAGTTTAAAGTATCGCTAGAGATGATCCGAGGAGATTTGAGTATTGCTGAAATAATCTCAAAATATCAAGTTCCAAGGTCGGTAATGACAAGGTGGAAGAAACAATTTTTGGAAAATGGTGCTGATATTTTTAAGTTTAGCTATGAAAACGGTAATTCCTCTAGTTCTACAAGCGAAATAGAGAAACTGCATGCAACTATTGGCAAATTGAAGGTAGAAAACGATTTTTTGCAGCTCGTATCTGCCAAGTTGAAACTATAAAGAGGAAAGTGATGGTAGATAAGGATTATAAAGATTTAAGTGTTCGTCGGCAAAGTCAGCTATTGAATCTGAACCGCTCCAGCCTATATTACAAGGATTCGGAGAAGGATCAAGATAATTATTTAAGTAATAGAATAGTTGAGATCTATAGTAATTATCCGATATATGGTTACCGGCGAATAACGGCGATACTTAGGAGAGAAGTGGTAATTGTTAACAGCAAAAAAGTCAGGAGGTTGATGAAACTAATGAATTTGCAAGCAATTTACCCTTCGATTAATACAAGTAAAAGAAACCTAAAAGAAGCTATTTATCCATATTTGCTATCAGGGTTAGAGGTTATAAAGCCAAATCAGGTATGGCAGGTGGATATCACTTATTTAAGGGTACAAAGTGGTTTTATGTATTTGGTTGCATTAATCGATGTTTATACTAGATTAGTAGTAGGATATCGTTTATCAAATAGTTTAAATACAGAGAGCTGTTTGCTAGCGTTAGAAGATGCTATAGCTAAATATGGGAAGCCGTCGATAATTAATAGTGATCAAGGTAGCCAGTTTACCAGCGAGGATTGGATTAATGAATTGAGGAGATGCGTCATAAGCATCAGCATGACGGGCAAAGGCAGGTGTAACGATAATGCCCATATTGAGCGTTTATGGCGATCGTTTAAGTATGAGGGGTCGTATTTATACCGGTGTACTTCAGTTTTAGAGTTGAAAAATAATATCCCGAAATGGTTGAATTGGTATAACAATCAAAGGCCCCATCAGGCTTTGGAGTACAAAACGCCGTTTGAGATATATAGTGGATTTATGGATAAGTCTTGCGACTTACCCACAATTCCACTATTACCACAACAGCTACAAAATTATAAAAATAATATTTTTGTAGATAGTTTATGAAAATAATAGTCTCTCTATTTAAAGCTTTTTTGGTCTAAACATAGGGGCGCAGTTCAGTTTCTATTTCTTTTCTCTTATGAAAGTTAATATTTTATCCATAACTACTACTTGTCCTTGCTTTAGTTCTCTAATTAAGAAATCTTTTATATAAGTTTCGAATAAAATAGAATTACATGTTCCTTCGAATAGTAAAGGTGCAATAATCTGCTTATTACAAAGTCCTGCTATCATCGATACCCTTCTTTTGTGCTGATAGACTTTTTTGTCATAGCACCTTGATCCCTTTGCGCTCCAGCCGTTAGTAGGACATGCGTTATCTTCTATACCAGACTCATCTAAATATACTAACTTCTCTAGCGGTATTTTTTCTATCTCTTTGATAAACTTCTCCCTTGCAACTTCATCTCTTTTAGGATGAATAAAAGTTTTTTTTATAACTATAACCTAATTTTTGAATCCCATGCCAAATAGTAGTAGCACCACATTTACCAAAAATTCTTGCTAATTCTTTTAAACTTTTATCTTGGTTATTATCAATAAATTCCTTAAATTCTTCCATATCCTTTATCTTATTATTATGTCCTTTTTGATACCCCTTTTTAGGTGTTATATCACCCCCTTCTTTTTTTATATTTTGCCATTTATGTAGTGTTTGCCGTGAGATATTTAGTAACTCCTTGACTTTACTTACACTCATTCCTGCTTCTATTAGCTTTATCGCTCTTATTCTTAATTCGTATGGATAAGGTTTGCTCATTTTAATCATAAGTTTTTTTATATGTATAGCTTATAACTTCTTATTAACCGTGTCAATAGCTTAATCGATTATGCTGTACTATGAGAGAATACGTGAGCACAACCGAATCCTGCAAAATCAAGTGTCACCAGCTAAATGTCGCAGGCTATACGCTGCGCGCTCGCCATTTAAAATAAAATCCAATGCTTGAAGTACGAGCGTATATACAAGAAATTAATTATATTAATCCAGTCATTAGAGGCTGGTACCAATATTACGGGAAATTCTATAAGACTACATTGAAATGGCTATGGAGAAATCTTAACCATTACTTAAGTTGCTGGGTTAGGCGCAAATATAGCAAATATCAAAGGCACAAAGTCAAGGCATGTAGATATTTAGCGAACATAGCCATAACAAAACCTGTTTTATTCTTTCACTGGAAATTAGGGTATGTCCTAACGGCTTAGATATTGGGAGCCGTATGAGCTGAGAAGTTCACGTACGGTTCTGCAAGGGGCTTGTGGTGTAATCCCTCAGGACTACTCACCATAGTAGAAATATTAGGAACTTTATTAAATCGAAAAATGCTATCCCAGTTATACCCTTAAGGTGTGTATTTACCTAATGATTCTAACTTAACCCCAAAAGATTTTTACGATACTAAACTTTATCGAAAACGACATATTATTGAAAGACTTTTTGGTAGGCTTAAAGAAAACAAACGAATTGCTATGCGATTTGATAAACTTGACTGTATAGTATAGTCCATTAAGGTGTGTACAGGGTATTTATCTTCAAGTATGCATGACTACTATGCTTCCCGCGTACTCTCGTGTATGTATCATAGTAACCTAAGCTATACCTTCCTCAACTCTATCGCTCTTGCTCTTATTAAAGCTTATAACTTATTTGTTAATAGTGCCATAGCTTGTATCATTATGATATAGACACAATAGTGTGTTGGCAGTATAGTAGTCATGGATACTTGACAGTAAATACCCTGTACGCACTTTAATGGCCTATACTATATCATAAATCAAAGAAAGTAAAAGAATACCTGGTAAATAGCACAATAGAATTAATATTTTTACCTCCATATAGCCCTAATCTTAATCCTATTGAACGATTATGGAAGTTTATGCATAGAATTGTAACAAATAATAAATTTTACCATAATTTTGCTCAATTTGCAGAAGCTATAGATAGATTTTTTGGTAACATTGATCAGTACAAACATAAATTGAGTACTCTCATAACTGATCAATTCCAAACCATTCCCCTTAACCATTTCTCCAACTCTTCAGGTTAATTGAGTATATCTGATACTTAACACTTAACTGACAAATGCACAATGGTTGAGCATGTTATTTAATTTTTTTGCTCATTTTTTATCAGGACAAGTTAATATATAGGATATGGTACCGTTTTTCTCAACTATTCTTTTCATGAAGCCATGCTGTATCAATTCTTCTATAGTTGCTTCTATTTCCTCAGTAGTTTTGCCCTGCATTACTGCCATATCTTGTATACTAATAGATTGCTGCATATTATTTATCACCTAATTCTTTAATTTTTCTAATGATTCTTTAGTCAATCCGGTATATTTAATAATCTTTTCCATTGGTTCATTATTTAAGAACATTTCTTTTGCGCTAGCTATAGCTTGTTTAGCTTCGCCAATCCCTATACCTTCTTCTTTGCCTATTTGGATACCTTCTTCTATTCCATCTTGTTTATATTTCTTGATAGTATTGGTTTGGATTCGGAGCCATTTCAGGTGATCTTCGTAATCTTCTCTTTCCGCCTGGCTAAAGTTCATCACTTCAAGTACATTTAGAGCTTTTTTCAGCCCTATTCCTTCTAGGTTTTGCGGCAGGTTATCTTTGTCTAATAAATTATATTTAGTTAAAAAGGCTGCCCAAATATCAAGAGAAGTCTGTATTTTGGCAATTAGACCTGATAGCTCATTGCCAACCGCATCAGCAAACTTCTTTAACTCTATAGTATGAAGCTCTAAATCTTTAAAATATTTACAACCATTATCTTTCTCAACAATATGAAATACATTATGATACTTATCAGATTCTGGGATACTAGTAAAGTTCAGAATATGAATACCTATGGCTTTAGAAAGAAGAGAATAATCTTCAGATTCCTTTAATTGCTCGGTATAAAGTTTAGCCCAGTAATATAAGGCTCTTTTATCATAGTCAGCTTCATCACTAATTTGGATTTCAATATTGAATCTTTTACCATCAATTCCTAATGCTTTAATGTCAAGGATAGATAATTTATCATTTCTAAAGTTTTTAGGATTATAGGGGTTAAGTAGAGTAAGCTGCGCTACTTGATCTTCTTGAGACACGATGGAATTGATTAAGGAAATAAGTAAGTCCTTATTTTCTTCAACACCGAAGATTTTCTTAAAAGCAATGTCGACGCGAGGGGTAATTCTTTCCATATTTATGAGTTTCACTAGAATTTATTATTGTAAGTAATTATACCATAGAAACGGCAAAGGTACTATCATAAAGGAAGATAGCTTTGAGCTTTTCTACGTTTAGTGATAGCATAGAATAATTGAACCTTCTTACTTGCCCAATTATTCTATCCCATATTTTCTCATTTACAACTTATTTTGTTAACAGTGCCATACTAAAATGCATTGAATTAGAATGAAGTAACTTTAAATATTATATATTTTTTTTAACGAGAAATGATTAGTAGTCAAATAAAAATCCTTATAATTCTTAGTTTAATATTAATATAAATAATGGTAAAAAAGTTATGCTGAATAGAGACAATATTGCTAATGTTATTAAATTTCAGGCACCATTTGAACGCCTTAAATCATATATTAATTGTCCTGATATTGCCTTACAAAGCAATAATTACCCAAGCAATTATTGATGCCACTAATATATCCGAATTACCTGTAGCAAAAAAATTGGAACAAGAAGCAAAGGCTTGGATCTTTGGAGGCGGTGAATCATTTAAATCTACCTGCCTAGAAGGGGGGATTGAACCTACTTTTGTGGTAAAAGTTACTAAAGAAATTATAAAACTACATAAACGTCAGTCTAGATTTAGGAATTCCTTTAAAAAAACGCTAACTTCGATAAATCCCCTTACCCAATTTATTTCGGCTAGCAAAATGGGAAGAACTCAAAACATTAAGCGCAGGCATATTTAAATAGTACTTACCATTATAGTCTTTGGCTGATAAGTGACGCAATCAGTGCTCGTCGCAGGTTACTTAAATTACAGCTTGCTTTATACAAGCCTAGGCTCAAAAGAAATAACTAAACTATAACAGAAGGATACCATAAAATTTTCTACTAATCACCAATACAATCTAATGCGTGCTTACACTATACTCTTCGCTTTTCAAGAGCTGTTATTTCATTTTATCAGGGATTTGCGTGCTTATGCGCTACTTTGTATACTGCGCGCGGCCAGATAAAAGTCAACTCTTTGAAATCCATGAAGTATACCTCAAG
This sequence comes from Candidatus Tisiphia endosymbiont of Beris chalybata, assembly GCF_964026555.1. Taxonomy (NCBI): domain Bacteria; kingdom Pseudomonadati; phylum Pseudomonadota; class Alphaproteobacteria; order Rickettsiales; family Rickettsiaceae; genus Candidatus Tisiphia; species Candidatus Tisiphia endosymbiont of Beris chalybata. Next base: position 1,244,257 of record NZ_OZ032159.1, read on the forward strand.
GGAATTAAATGACTCTTGAGGTATATACTGCTCGTACCTGAAGAGTTGGTAGACGATAGAATCAACTTCAAGAAGAGCGAGGAGTGGCAAAGTCGAGCAGCGCAGCGTGCTATAAAGTACGTGAGCAGCCTCGATCTTTAGGGCACGACGACGCCAATTCTTGCAGTTCCTAGAGTATACTTCAACGCAAAGGCAGCAAAGAGGGCCAGGCAGCTTCCGTTTTGATACTCTACGTTCTGGGCAGGAAATTTTTATAACTTGAGTTATGCGTATTTTATCTGCAAAATAGCAGAAATTTTTTGCAATAGGCACTATTTCTACAAGCGAGCTTGGCAAGAGGTCTAATGATTACTTAGTCTCTTTTTATATTATATCGCCCTTAAAAAAGAGTAAACTTTTAGATAACACGCTATATTTTAAGCAGTGACTACCGCTTTAACCGTTGTATCCGTTTTAATATTTACTCGAAGTTTTTCTTGAATTCTCGCGGCTTTACCACTTAACTTTCTTAAGTAATAAAGTTTAGCACGCCTTACAATGCCATATTTAACTACTGTTATGGAGTGAACCATAGGAGAACAAATCATAAATCTTCGCTCTACTCCTTCTCCATGGCTTACTTTCCGTACAACGAACGACGAAGCAATCCCACTATTTCTTCTCGCAATTACTACCCCTTCATAGGCTTGTAATCTCTCAACTACTTTTTCTTTGCCATCTTTTTCAAATGAGCGATCAATTATTTTGACCATAACTTTTATGGTATCCCCTGCTTTAAAAACAGGAATTTTTTTATTTTCTGTTAGCTTGACAACTTGTTGTTGTTCAAATTCTTTAATAATGTTCATCGACTCCCACTCCTAGTAACACTTAATAATTCTGGCCTACGTTTTTTAGTAATTTCAATAGATTGCTGTTGTTTCCACTCTCTAATTAACTGATGATTACCAGACAACAAAACATCAGGGACTTTTTTTTCTCTCCACTCTACTGGTCTAGTATATAAAGGGCATTCAAGCAAACCGCTAAATTCCCCATTCTGTTCAAAAGATTCTGATTGTAATGTCTCTTTGTTTGTTAATACATTAGGAAGTAATCTAATCAAACAATCCAGAATAGCGAGCGCTGCTATTTCGCCCCCTGATAGAATATAATCCCCTATACTGATTTCGACAATATTATACTCTTCAATTAGGCGTTCGTCAATCCCTTCAAAGCGTCCACATAAAATTATTATTTCGCTTTTTTTAATAATTTCATGAGCCATAGCTTGGGTAAATAGTTTTCCTCTGGGGGAGGGATAGTATATTTGTACATCCTTTTGAGTAGATAGTACATGTTCTATGCAATTTCCCCCCACGTCTGGTCGCATTATTAACCCATTCCCCCCACCATACGCCTCATCGTCAACTTTTTTATGTTTAGTTAAGCCGAAGTTTCTAATGTTAATTATCTCATAATCCCAAATCCCGTTCCGAAGGGCTTGCCCTGCAAGAGAATATTGTAAAGGCCCAGGGAACATATCAGGAAATATAGTTAATATTGAAGCGTGTAATAAAGACATGCAAAAAATATAATAATTATAAACAAAAAAATTGCTTTGATTTATATTATAGTTTATATAATTAAACAATATATACTGTTAGATATTTATTGTCCTCAGTTTTTACTGCGTACTGTAAATATCTAAGTAGATGTAAGACATATCTTGTTAACTAAACTAGCAGCAGCACTAAAGTATAGCAAAGTGCATTATCGTAAAAAACTTATTTACTATCTCGGGGCATAGCGCAGTCTGGTAGCGCATCTGGTTTGGGACCAGAGGGTCGGGAGTTCAAATCTCTCTGCCCCGACCATAAAAGAACAAAAATCACATAATTATAGTGTCTTGCAGGCACTGAATTCCTAGTACTCATGACATTTTCCCTATTATTGAGGTTAAGGCTTAAAGTGTAGGAAAAATTGCATTATCTGTCAATCTTTATTCATATTATGCTCAGGGCTGCCTCATATAAAAAATTATATAAGTAATATTGAATAAAAATTATTATAGTAGTGGTTACAAATAAGTGAGTGGTAACCATGAGAGAAGAAGAATTACGAGAAAGTTTTGAAGACTTTATTAATGGAATAAATGATCATAGAGTTGATAGGAATAAGCTTCATAGTGTGGAGGAGATTTTATTTTTTGACTTTAACTGCAATTATTTGTGGAGCAGAAGGTTGGCGAGATATTGAACGATTTGGCAGGTTAAAATTAGAATTTTTACGTACGGTGTTTCCATATGCTAATGGAATTCCTTCTGACGATACGTTACGACGTTTTTTTCGAGTACTTGATCCTAAAACATTCAGCACATGCTTTACCGTTTGGGCAAGTAGCTTAAAACTTCCAAGTAGCACACATATAGCTATAGATGGGAAAGTGTCTCGTCATACATTCGATGGTGATAAGAATCCATTACATATGGTATCAGCTTTTGCTAGTGAATGTCGAACAGTGTTAGCACAAGAGAAAGTATCTGATAAAAGTAATGAAATTACAGCAATACCTAAATTACTTGGTATTCTAGACATAAAAGGAGCTATTGTTACCATTGATGCTATGGGCTGTCAAAGAGAGATTGCCCAAGCAATTATCGATAAAGAAGCAGATTACATATTATCATTAAAAGGTAATCAAGGAAATTTACACCAAGATATTAAGTTAGTATTTGCAGATAAAGAGTTGCTGAATGAATTGTCAGTTGATATCAATCAAACAACTGACGGAAGTGAGCATGGACGTATTGAAGAACGGATTTATCGAGCTGTTACTATGCCACAAGAATTACAGGAGCAACATAATTGGCCGGAGCTTAAGACAATTATAGAGGTTATAAGTAAACGAGAAATAAAAGGAGTTTTATCTGAAGAAACAAGATATTACATTAGCTCTTTAGAGCAAGAAGCAGTAAAAATCGGTATGGCAATCCGATCTCATTGGGCTATTGAGAATAGTGTGCACTGGATTTTGGATGTTAGTTTTAGAGATGATGATTCACGTATTAGAAAAGGTAATGCTCCTCAAAATATAGCTATTATTAAACACATGGCATTGAATGTATTATACCATTTCCCTATTATAAATAGATATATGAACAATTACATATAGATTTTATAGTTTCTATTGAAATAGATTGAATAAATTCAATTACAGCATCTTCAAGTTTAGTTAAACAATCGTAAACTTTATTTTTTAATACCGAATCTTTTAAATGTTGCCACAACCTCTCTACAGGATTTAACTCTGGACTATATGGTGGTAAGTACATAATCTCAATATTAGCTGGTATTGTAAGACCTTTATGCCATCCAGCTCCATCCATCACTAGTATAACTTTTGTAGTTATATGTTTCGCAAATTCATTAAGAAAAACTTGCATACAGGCCTTATCAACATTCGGAATAATTAAACTAAAAGAGTCTCCATCTCTATGATTTGTAGCAGAATAAAGATAAAATGATTTAAATCCCAGCTTTGTAGGAACTGGAGTCCTACTGCCTTTTTCAAACCATCCTAAACCATGTTTTGTATTGGTCCCAAACCTAGTCTCATCAAAAAAATAAATAGGTACCATAGGATTATCTTGGTGTACTTGTTGTAGATTTTTTTTTGAATTCTTCTTGAGAAGATGTGTCAGCTTTGTAATGCCTCTTTCTACCAGTAATATGCCTAAACCCAAGTGCCCCTAGCATTCTATGTATACTAGATTTTTCTATATCTATATCAAATTTTTCTTTTATCACTATCTTTAATTTCTTAATCGTAATACTACTGTCTCTCTTTATCAAAGTTTTAATCTCATCTTTTTGAGCAGTATTTAATTTTGATCTAGAAGGCTTTGCTATGTTCTTGAGACCATCAATGCCTTGATCTCGAAATAGAGCAACCCATCTATGTAGCGAAGATCTGTTGATATCATAAACTTCCGCTACTTTCTTAATACCATGCTTACTCGATGCTAGTATGGCTTTTAATCTTGTTACTACAACACCATTCTTCCCTCCGTTATTCAAAGCTTCCCTTGCTTTTAATACTAATTCGTCATTTATCATTTTTGATACTTTAGGCATTTCCTTGTTACTTCCTATTATTTCATTATTACCTAGCTTTATATCATAAATTACTCATTCTATCAATCTAATATCTCTGCTTATAATGGGGAAATGGTATTACAGAAGGCTAAGCAAAAAAGGGATTCTATCAAGCAGCTTAGAAAAGCAGCTGGTTGGGATAATAATCAACTACTCACTATCTTAACGCCATGTTCGACTTTTTTTTAGCAGGTAACTAATTTTTCGAGTTGTGTTGGCACAAGTTTTAAAGACTTTGTCAAAAATGTAGCAATAGTATGAGCAAGTAATTTTCTAGCGATGCGAGATTGTAGATGCCAGTAACTCTTAACTCTGATAGCATTAATAGCAAAACGTTCTGTAAGCTGACCAATAACAGTTTCAATTAAACGACGAGTAGCAGTAATCCATTTAAGGAAATTCTTGGATCTATTATCCTTCATATTCTTTTTTAAAGGTGTTTGTAAATCAATGTTTTTGGTGGCCAACTCATCTTTTAAATCCTGACCAAGATAGCCTTTATCGCCCAGTACCATGCCACTAATATTAGGAGACATTACTTGCAGAGCTTCACGTTCAGACCCATTAGCAGGAGTTATCATGAATCCAGCTATTCGACCTTCTTCATTAATTAATACGTGTCCTAGAAAACCGTAATAATAGCTATCTTTCGAAGCGCAGTACCCATAGTCAGCGTATTCCTTAAAACATCGCCCTCTCGTTGCTCGGGCCAAATTTATTACAGGAATCGGTACCCCATCTATCATATGCAGATCTGATTTGCTTGCACTCTTAAACAAGTCGGCAAGCAGCATGTTCTTAATAGATAAAAGACCGCTACATTGCTTCACATAAGACGGTCTACTCTTTAGATTGGGAAACCATTCTTGAAAATGACGTTTAAAATATTCCCATATCTGCTTGTCTTGGTGCAAACCGATAAATTCTCCCACCACTTCCATTGTTAATGCTTCCACGTCACTTAAGCAAGGTGGAAATCCTGCTTTCCTTACTTTGATATTTTTGGTTATTATAGTCATTTTTTCTTCTATGAAACAATACACAGTAATGATAAACTCTTCTAACGTTAATTCTGGATAAGGGGAATATGGGAGGATAATAGATAATAAACGCCATGTTCGACTTTTTTTTAAGATTGACAAAAGAATAGGATAGCCTAATAAGGTCATAGTTCAATTATCGAGAAAGAAGCTATGACCCTAGAAGAGTTTATCATTACTGTGTATTGTTTCATAGAAGAAAAAATGACTATAATAACCAAAAATATCAAAGTAAGGAAAGCAGGATTTCCACCTTGCTTAAGTGACGTGGAAGCATTAACAATGGAAGTGGTGGGAGAATTTATCGGTTTGCACCAAGACAAGCAGATATGGGAATATTTTAAACGTCATTTTCAAGAATGGTTTCCCAATCTAAAGAGTAGACCGTCTTATGTGAAGCAATGTAGCGGTCTTTTATCTATTAAGAACATGCTGCTTGCCGACTTGTTTAAGAGTGCAAGCAAATCAGATCTGCATATGATAGATGGGGTACCGATTCCTGTAATAAATTTGGCCCGAGCAACGAGAGGGCGATGTTTTAAGGAATACGCTGACTATGGGTACTGCGCTTCGAAAGATAGCTATTATTACGGTTTTCTAGGACACGTATTAATTAATGAAGAAGGTCGAATAGCTGGATTCATGATAACTCCTGCTAATGGGTCTGAACGTGAAGCTCTGCAAGTAATGTCTCCTAATATTAGTGGCATGGTACTGGGCGATAAAGGCTATCTTGGTCAGGATTTAAAAGATGAGTTGGCCACCAAAAACATTGATTTACAAACACCTTTAAAAAAGAATATGAAGGATAATAGATCCAAGAATTTCCTTAAATGGATTACTGCTACTCGTCGTTTAATTGAAACTGTTATTGGTCAGCTTACAGAACGTTTTGCTATTAATGCTATCAGAGTTAAGAGTTACTGGCATCTACAATCTCGCATCGCTAGAAAATTACTTGCTCATACTATTGCTACATTTTTGACAAAGTCTTTAAAACTTGTGCCAACACAACTCGAAAAATTAGTTACCTGCTAAAAAAAAGTCGAACATGGCGTTAAGATAGTCATTTTTTCTTCTATGAAACAATACACAGTAATGATAAACTCTTCTAGGGTCATAGCTTCTTTCTCGATAATTGAACTATGACCTTATTAGTCTATCCTATTCTTTTGTCAATCTTAAAAAAAAGTCGAACATGGCGTATAATAAGGATTGCCAAGGGAGGCAACCTACAGTATTGAAGTTTTTGAACAAAAAAACAAACTGTAGGCATGAAGAAAGATATCACAGAATTATATAGTTTTATAGATGATTTTTGTAAAATTTATCTTGAATATGAAAAGAGCAAATTATTACCATCCAATAAGCAGAGAGATCGCGCTTGTAATATGAGTTTAAGCGAAATGTTAACAATAATAATTATGTTTCATACATCGCATGCTAAGAACTTTAAATTTTTCTATAAAACTTACGTCGAATATTTACATAAGAACGACTTCCCTAGCGCCCTAAGCTATAACAGATTTGTTGCTTTAATGCCGCGATTATTCATGCCCTTAAATATGTTGATTCATTTATTATTTGGGCAAGAAACAGGTATTTATTTTATTGACTCTACAACAATTAAAGCTTGTCACAATAAACGACGCTATAGTAATAAAGTTTTTAAAGGATTAGCCAAACATAGTAAATCCTCTATGGGATATTTTTATGGCTTTAAATTACATTTAATAATTAATAACCAAGGAGAAATTATGGCATTAAAAGTGACTAATGGTAATGTAGATGATAGAGTTCCGGTAGCGCAATTAACTAAAGGATTAACTGGCATTATGGCCGCTGACAAGGGATATATCAAGCAAAATTTGTTTTTAAATTTATATGAAAGAGGCTTAAAAATGATTCATGGAATTAAGAAAAATATGGCGAATAAATTAATGGATTTAAAGGAAAAAATCTTGCTTCGAAAACGAAACTTAATTGAAACAGTTTTTGATTTTTTAAAAAATAAAATGAATCTTGAACATACAAGACATAGATCTCCTATTAATGCTTTTGTTCATATTCTTTCTACCCTAGTTGCTTATTCTCTAAAAAAAACTAAACCTTCCACAAAACTTGACTTTAATCTATATATTCATAACTCTCTTATCCAGAATTAACGTTTCTAGGGTCATAGCTTCTTTCTCGATAATTGAACTATGACCTTATTAGGCTATCCTATTCTTTTGTCAATCTTAAAAAAAAGTCGAACATGGCGTTATTATAGCGATTTTAGCCATTTTCTTAAGGCTACACGCGCGGTTAATCTATTAGTAGATAAAAAATTTACTTTGACAACGATTTAGCTTTATTAAATAATTCTGTAGCGTCCTTAGATTTTCCAAGTTTTTGTAATACTTGACCTTTTTCTTGATAACTTTCAGTAAGTTCAGGTTTGTATTGTATAGCCAGGTCAAAATTTTCTATAGCTTCTTGGTATCTTCCTAACTTTATTAAAGATATACCCTTGTTATAATATGTCGGTGCATCATTAGGTTGGTATTTAATTGCTAAATTATAATTTTCTATAGCTTCTTGATATTGCCCTAACCTTTCAAAAGCTACTCCCTTGTTGTGATAGGCATTTGAATAATCAGGTTGGTATTTTATAGCTATGTTATAATTTTCTATAGCTGCATGTTGTTTTCCTAATTCTGATAAAGCATGTCCTTTTTCTAAATAGCTTTCCACATAATTAGGTTGATATTTAATAGCGAGATCAAAATTCTCTATAGCTTTTTGATATTTTTCTAAGTGTAATAAACAACATCCTCTTTCCAAGTAGCTTTCTGCATAATCATGTTTATGTTTAATGGCTAGGTCAAAATTTTCTATGGCATCTTGATATTTTTTAAATCTTTTAAAAGCTATTCCTTTATCATAATAGGATTTTGCAGCAGTGAGATCAGAATCGTTAGTTAAATCCTGATCTTGGATATTTTGTTGCAGTCTATGTTTGTTAGTAACCTCTTGGTTTAAAGATTCTTTGGCGGTTACAATTGTTATATTAAATAATAGCAATGACAGGATAGTTACAACTAACTTTTTTATCATACTCATAAATTACTTTTTATTTTTAAAATATTAATTTTTATTATCCTTGTTATTGCTTAAAGGCAAAGTAATATTTTGCTTTTTGATAGCATCTGTATTTAACCTCATATTATCCACTACTCGTCCCGCAGTTCTAACAATTGTTGAATTGCTGGTTTGATCAAATTGCTCTTTTAATTTGTTACTATCATCCTTGATATCAACAGTCGTAATTTCAAGATCTACTGCTTTCTCTCTTTCTGAGCTGGACAATTGATTGTCAAGTATTTCATCTACATTTTGACTATACAATTTTTTGCCTTTATTTAAATCAGATTTTACTGATTCGGCTAATGCTTTTGATGCACCTGTGCTATCTGTCACAGTAGCTTGCTCTTGTAATCTATTATTTGATTCTAGATAGTTGGTTTTCAGGTCCTCTTGTGTTGTCATTGGTGTATTGTTAATGATAGAATCAATTGACTGTAGATCTTTAACTTGAGGGTGACTATCGTTCCAATTACTTTGGGGTAATGGTTTATTTATACCAACTACTTCTTGTGCTATGTTCATAGCTTCATGACTGTGGTGGCTTGCCCATCTAGCTGCTTGTTCCTTGCTGGTTACTCCTGGGATATTTCGAGCAATAATTGCTTGTAAAACTGGTTCATTCATGTTGCGGTCAATAGTAGCGGAGTTACTCTCAACATAGTTTCTTTGGTTGGATAATTGTTGCATTGTTTGCGTTGTTTTAGCTATTTCTCTACTAACTGATTGTTGTTCATTCCAGGTACTAATTAAATCTTGGCCTAATGATCTAACTTCATCATTGCTAGTACTAATCCGATTATCTCTTTGAGCTGATTTTACTTTTTCTAAAGCATCATTATAGGCTTTTTGTTTGCTTGCTGATGTATCATAGGCTTCAGTTTTACTATTATTAGCACCTACTCCTCCACCTGCATTAACAACTCCTAAATTTAACCCTAAACTTGCATTAGTACTAGTAGAGGTTTCTTTTCTTTCACTACTACCGTAATTTTCGTTAAGAGATTGCCCTTGTAAAATAGATTCTTTGATCGCTTGATTTTCACTAAATGAAAAACCTTTAATCATTGAATCACTTTGGGCCCATTTTAAGGTCAGACTCTCGGATTGTCTTTGTTCTTGAGAATTAAGTTCACTCGATCTATTAGTTAATGACCCCATTTTACTTTGCGCAGTCATAAACTGGCTTTGAAGACTATCTGACCAAAGCTGAGAGGAACGAAAATTAGTTACCAGCGAGTCAACAGATTCAGTAATAAACTGCAGGGCTGCCGCACTTAAATATACTGTAAGATAGTGAGTAGTTGATTATTATCCCAACCAGCTGCTTTTCTAAGCTGCTTGATAGAATCCCTTTTTTGCTTAGCCTTCTGTAATACATTCAATGCCATGTGTTTAATAATAGCTATATTTTGAGGAGCATTACCTTTTCTAATACGTGAATCATCATCTCTAAAACTAACATCCAAAATCCAGTGCACACTATTCTCAATAGCCCAATGAGATCGGATTGCCATACCGATTTTTACTGCTTCTTGCTCTAAAGAGCTAATGTAATATCTTGTTTCTTCAGATAAAACTCCTTTTATTTCTCGTTTACTTATAACCTCTATAATTGTCTTAAGCTCCGGCCAATTATGTTGCTCCTGTAATTCTTGTGGCATAGTAACAGCTCGATAAATCCGTTCTTCAATACGTCCATGCTCACTTCCGTCAGTTGTTTGATTGATATCAACTGACAATTCATTCAGCAACTCTTTATCTGCAAATACTAACTTAATATCTTGGTGTAAATTTCCTTGATTACCTTTTAATGATAATATGTAATCTGCTTCTTTATCGATAATTGCTTGGGCAATCTCTCTTTGACAGCCCATAGCATCAATGGTAACAATAGCTCCTTTTATGTCTAGAATACCAAGTAATTTAGGTATTGCTGTAATTTCATTACTTTTATCAGATACTTTCTCTTGTGCTAACACTGTTCGACATTCACTAGCAAAAGCTGATACCATATGTAATGGATTCTTATCACCATCGAATGTATGACGAGACACTTTCCCATCTATAGCTATATGTGTGCTACTTGGAAGTTTTAAGCTACTTGCCCAAACGGTAAAGCATGTGCTGAATGTTTTAGGATCAAGTACTCGAAAAAAACGTCGTAACGTATCGTCAGAAGGAATTCCATTAGCATATGGAAACACCGTACGTAAAAATTCTAATTTTAACCTGCCAAATCGTTCAATATCTCGCCAACCTTCTGCTCCACAAATAATTGCAGTTAAAGTCAAAAATAAAATCTCCTCCACACTATGAAGCTTATTCCTATCAACTCTATGATCATTTATTCCATTAATAAAGTCTTCAAAACTTTCTCGTAATTCTTCTTCTCTCATGGTTACCACTCACTTATTTGTAACCACTACTATAATAATTTTTATTCAATATTACTTATATAATTTTTTATATGAGGCAGCCCTGAGCATAATCGGTTAAGCTATTGACAAGGAGTATGCTAATGCTTCAAAAAAATCAGTAAAATTTACGGCAATTTTACGAATATGATTTTTTATCCTAAACCAGTGATTCTCTATTGGATTTAAATCAGGCGAATAAGTAGGCAACAATATAATACTCGCTCCTACACTTTCTACTAATGTTTCTATTTCTTTTCTCTTATGTGTAGAAGTCAAGATTTGATCTTACAGGCAGGGTATTTTGTGTATCTGATTGTCGGATAAATTTTGATTGTCAGATATTTCCTTATAGTACATGCTCTGGTTAGATTTTTCAAGAGCGATGTGTTTCGAATCCAAAAAAGTTTGCATAGGTGTTTTGCCATAACAATACTTTCCTGAATGTGATCTATATCTGGTATACTGGAATAGCCATTCATCTACATCTCTTTGCAGCTCCTCTATTGAATTATAAATTTTCTTCCTAAATGCAGTATCATAAAATTCTTGTTTCATAGTCTTATGCAATCTTTCACAAATACCATTGGTTTGAGGTGAGTTTGCTTTAGTTTTGGTATGTTCAATTCCCTCCACACTTAAATATAATTCATATGCGTGATTTTCTAAGGTCCCACAATATTCAGTACCTCTATCTGTCAAAATTCTCAATATATCTATATTATGTTCTGTAAAGAACGGTATAACACGATCATTCAATATTTCTGCACTAGTAATAGGTGTTTTATCAGTATAGAGCTTAGCTTCTGCTACACGTGAATATGTATCAATAACTGTTTGCTGGTAAATCTTACCAACTCCTTTAATAGTACCTACATAATATGTATCTTTACGCCATGTTCGACTTTTTTTTAAGATTGACAAAAGAATAGGATAGCCTAATAAGGTCATAGTTCAATTATCGAGAAAGAAGCTATGACCCTAGAAGAGTTTATCATTACTGTGTATTGTTTCATAGAAGAAAAAATGACTATAATAACCAAAAATATCAAAGTAAGGAAAGCAGGATTTCCACCTTGCTTAAGTGACGTGGAAGCATTAACAATGGAAGTGGTGGGAGAATTTATCGGTTTGCACCAAGACAAGCAGATATGGGAATATTTTAAACGTCATTTTCAAGAATGGTTTCCCAATCTAAAGAGTAGACCGTCTTATGTGAAGCAATGTAGCGGTCTTTTATCTATTAAGAACATGCTGCTTGCCGACTTGTTTAAGAGTGCAAGCAAATCAGATCTGCATATGATAGATGGGGTACCGATTCCTGTAATAAATTTGGCCCGAGCAACGAGAGGGCGATGTTTTAAGGAATACGCTGACTATGGGTACTGCGCTTCGAAAGATAGCTATTATTACGGTTTTCTAGGACACGTATTAATTAATGAAGAAGGTCGAATAGCTGGATTCATGATAACTCCTGCTAATGGGTCTGAACGTGAAGCTCTGCAAGTAATGTCTCCTAATATTAGTGGCATGGTACTGGGCGATAAAGGCTATCTTGGTCAGGATTTAAAAGATGAATTGGCCACCAAAAACATTGATTTACAAACACCTTTAAAAAAGAATATGAAGGATAATAGATCCAAGAATTTCCTTAAATGGATTACTGCTACTCGTCGTTTAATTGAAACTGTTATTGGTCAGCTTACAGAACGTTTTGCTATTAATGCTATCAGAGTTAAGAGTTACTGGCATCTACAATCTCGCATCGCTAGAAAATTACTTGCTCATACTATTGCTACATTTTTGACAAAGTCTTTAAAACTTGTGCCAACACAACTCGAAAAATTAGTTACCTGCTAAAAAAAAGTCGAACATGGCGTATACTTGATATTATAGTGCTCAAGCCTAAATGCTAATGGTAAATACGAAGCAAAACTCCTGTCCTTCGTTACTTCGATATCAATAACTCGGAGCCTATCTCCGTCAACAGCACTAAATACATACGCTTTATTTTCTTTTTTTTAATGTAAGTAAAAAGCTCATCTAACTCCACTATATTAATATCTTTTTCTTGAACTTCCTCTATCTTCTCAATAAAGGCATCCTTAACCACTTTCCCCATCTTTTTTATCCAAACTGACACCACTGAATTATGTATTTTCTTTACCCTAGCTATTGCTCTAATACCCATTGAATTAATATACATCATTACCGCTTCTAATTTAAAATCTGCGCTATACTTAGATGCTTTGCCTCGAAACACACTATTACAAACTTTACATTTATATCTTTGTATAGCTTAAGTCATTGAGGTATGGACAAGTCAAGGGGGAAGTGATATAAGATTTAGGGAAGATAATAAAGAGAGAGAATACATGGCAGCCCCTTATCCATATGAATTACGTATAAGAGTAATATCGGCCCTAGAATCTAAGATGCCAGTAGCAAAGATAACGGGAATATTTAAGGTTTGTAGAGAGACAGTATATAAATTTAAAAATGACAAATTACTTAATAAAATATGTAATTTTTTAAAAAATTGATAATTGCCTCAACTAATCTGGTGGTTATCAATAGAAAATAACGAAAACTTCTTATAAATATCTATTCCCCAATTTTTGTAGCGGAATGGGAGTTCAAGTATCCATGCCTACTATATTTCCCGCGCACTACCGTATATGTATCGTAATGACCTAAGCTCTACCATCGTAGGGCTAGGCTTCGCGCCTAGCCCCTAATTCATCTTAATTGACTATAGTACAAGAACCGAAGGGCTTTTTATAGAGCCATAACGAACATAATTCTATCATTTAATTAACCGAAATTCGATATAAAAATATCTATTTTTATATCGAATTACTTACAGCTCGTATCAAAGAGCGAATTTAAGGATAGGGTATTCCTTTCTCTTCAAGAAGAGGTAGGAAGATCCTATCTTTCTCTATCTTTCTCTTTAATTTTACTATCCTTTAAAAATTTTAAGTTAGCATTACTAACCTGTGATGTATATTGGCCCTTATCTAGGTTTGATAATACATTTACTGGCTCAACTACTTTATCTGTAGGACCCTGCTGATTTATCTTATAAAATTTGGCTTCTGCTAATAATTGTTGATCTGCTAAAAACTCATTATCATTTTTATTCAAGTCAGCTCTTAACTGGCCAATTTTCCCTTGCTCTTTGATAAAAAACTTATCAAATTTTAAAAGCATCTCTCCAATTTTCTCTCCAATTTTAGGGGCATATTTTACTGCTAAGATAGTAGTAGGAGCTACTATGAGAGCAAAGTACATTCCCGCTGTAGCAACGGTTATTGCGCCAACCGCTATACTACAGATAGCTGTAACCATTTTACTGCTTGTTTGTTTAAATTCTTCAATTTTTCTAGAATGCTGGGCGGTAATATTTGCTATTTTATTAAGCTCTAAATTAATTTGATTAGTTATTGCGACTATATTTGGGGATTTTTTTAGAGCTCGCATTACGATAACCTCAAATATTGTAGGTTCAATTTGAATAAAATTTATTTTATCATGATTATTTTTTTCTTTTAATAAAGCTTTTAGCACTAATTTGAGAATATTGATTTCTTCCAAAGTTAGCTTATCAAAATATATATTTATTAAAGCATTAATTATTAAATCTGCTGATTTATTAATAATATTATTTTGCTCTTGAAAATTCATTAGATCGGTAGAGATAGCAACTGCAAATAACATTAATACTGTGGTAAAACTATCATCTGTTATAACTTTCTGCCCAATAAAAGTAGTTAATTTATACAAACAATTATTTATATGCTTTTTTATTTTAGGATTTGGGTGCAGCCTAATTTCGTGATCAATACTTATTATACACGCCAGTGTTGAGCACACTTGCTCGGGTAGATTGTTAAGTAGAGCGTGCCTAACCATTCTCTCTGACATCGTAATATTGTTAAGATTAAATCTCTTAATAATGTTCGTAGGCAGGCTCATCAGTTTATCCTATTAATTTATTATTAACTCTCTTTATGCCCTTTGCTTCTCAAGTAACAGTATACCAACTCTTCAGTTACGAGCAGTACACACTACTGGTTACCTTGCTATGTTCATCAAACTACCATCTTCTAGCCATAATATTTTACACGTAATTTCTTTATCTGGATATAATTTCTCAACTAAGTGGTGATAAAAATTTAGCTGATCAATATAAGCTTCGTTAATTAATCCAGCTCTTTTTGGGGGAAGCGCATCTGTTTTATAATCTATAATAGTAACTTTTCCATTACTAATAGCAAGTAAATCAATTCTACCTATTTTGATCTCACCATTAAAATTTATTCCTATTGTTACTTCCGTTTTTAGTTCTTGGGAAGCAAGAGTCATAAATTCTGGGTTATTAAGTAACTTCTCAAGGTTATGGAGAATTTTTTCTTGTAGAGGCAAAGGTAAATTATTAATATAAGGATGTTTGCTGGCTTGAGAAAAATTATTAATTTTTGCGGCATCTTCAAGAATCTTATGAAATATTTTACCGTACTCTAAGTGTTTTATGGGAAGCAAAGGGGAGGTAAAGGGGAAATTTTGTTTTGTAGGTTTTAATATTTTATTTAGGAGCAATGGATCAAAAAAGCACCCTGCTTGCTTGCTTTTTTCTACTACTGTAGCAGGTTCAAACGTTATTTGCTTAGCTGCGCTAATAATATTGAGATCACATGTATGTTCTATTTCTGCGCTAGAGCCATAAACTATAATATTAGACCTCTCTCTACACTCAGCTAACCCCGGGTGCGCTGTGGTTTTATGCTCCTTATCTTCTTCAGATTGCTTGCTTGATGTCAGCTGTGCAAGAGGTCTATTATCTTCATACGATTTGCCTTGAATTTTCATTGCTCTTAACACTAATTCATACCAACAATTTTGAGGGATAGTATTACTCAGTTGAAAGCCGCAAATAATTAAATGGTCTTCAGCTCTAGTCATTGCTACATAAAGTAATCTAATATATTCCTGCATATCTTTGAGTTGCTGTTGTTCTTTAAGGGCTTTAAAAAATTCTGGGCTATTAGAAGTTTTAGTAGTGGCGTATAGTCCGTCATTATGATCCCAAATAAATTTATTATTGCTAACAGGGAGTGAAGTAGTATCACACAAAATAACAATTGGAGCTTGTAACCCTTTAGCAGCATGTACTGTCATGATTCTTATTTTGCTGGAGGCTTCTAAGTTTCTTTTCACTTCTATTGTATTATTTTCAAACCAATAAACAAAGCTCTGTAATAAGCTATTTACATTATTAGCATAATTAAAGCTTAAATATATTAATTCGTTAATTAAGTCATTACTATCAAAGCCATTATTTGCTACTAAGGTTTTTCTAATATTAAAACAATCAACGATAAGAGAAAAAAAATTTCCACAATGAGTAGTTTTATATATTTGTATGAAGTGACATAATTTTTCATATATAGCCGCATATAGGGGGAGAGTAGATAGAGTTTCCCAAATAGATCTTGCTCCTCTTTCTATTGCCAGGCTCTGTAATGTTGTCTCATTAATTCCAATAATAGGAGATTTTAGTAAACTAGCTAAATTCAAATCATCTTGGGGGAGTAGTACAAATTTTGCTATGGACATTAAATCAAGTACAGATAAATTATTATTTAAAGTTACTCTGTCAATATCTTCAACCTGCACATTATATTTTTTAAGAGAGTTAATTATTTCAGAAACTAACTCATCTCTTTTGCGTACTAATATCATAAAGTCAGATTCTTTTACTGCTGCTTTAGTAGTAGGCAAGATTCGTTTACTTAATATTTGCTGTTTTATAAAACTAGCTATTTGATCTGCAATTACCGCTTTAGCAGTTTCGGCTTTATTAGGATTTGGTAAAGGCCAAAACAATTTATTTGTTGCCTCTGCTTTTACTAAAGGCCAAATTTCTACCTTCCCTTTATCACCCGTGCGGAATGGTAAGATTTTAGGATTTTCTGCAGGAAATAGCTGGGGAGTAGCATTTTTAATTTGTTCTAAAGTGATATAGACTATGTCGAGGATGGCTGCAGTTGATCTATAAGACCACTCTAAGGTGATATTCTTAAAGTTTCTATTAGATCGAGAAAAATTTTGTTGTAAGTTTTGATTAACAGAAGCAAAACAATTAAGATTTGCTCCTTGAAAACTAAAAATAGACTGTTTTTGGTCTCCTACTACAAAAATACTATTATCATGTTTAGTGGGAGTGCAAAAGTCTGCTATAATAGTAGTGATAATTTGCCACTGTTCTTCGCTAGTATCTTGCGCTTCATCAACAAGCAAATGGGAGATCCATCCATCAAGTTTATATAATATCCAGCTTTTTAAATCCTTATTATTTAATAATAGTTGAGTATGATAAATTAAATCATCATAATCCAGTAAATTATGTTTAGTTTTATAATTATCATATTTATCTAGGAAAATTTTAGCTAGTAACGTTAAGGCCTGGGAATAATGTTCCATAGCTTGCATTTTTCTTTGCTGGTCCACTTTAAAGACTTCTTCTTGCAGATACTCCAGAGCCTTTAATAAATCCGGCTGCTTAGTGGCTATAGATTTAGGTAAAATATTTTTTCTCTTAACCAAATCCTTAGTAAGGAAAAATTGCATAATGTCCTGGTTAGAGTCTATACTTAAGGAGTATTTAGTAAATAAGTTGCGTATTTTAACGGACAGTTCCTGCGGAAGGGAAGAATTACAGCTCAGGAATGCGCTAGCACCAAATTCTCCTGAATTGACTATATCTTGGTATTCTGTTATATTATATGCTCTTTTAGCCAATAATTTTCTGAACTTCATTTTTTGTTGAATTATTTCTAACAAAATATCATTAATAGTTATTTCGTGAAAATTAGTAAGGAAGAAGTTCATCAACTGATTATATTCCGGTTCTAAATAGATTTGATTCTTTATTCTTTGGGCAATTCCTGCGGCGGTAATATCATCAAGGATATCAAATTCTGGGTTAATACCTGCTTCGAAGGAAAATAATTTAAGTAATTTTTGACAAAAGGCATGAATAGTATAAATATTAATACCTTGATTAGAATGCAGTAATTGGTGATACAAAGTTTTTGCAGATTGTATTTCGTTGGCAAGCGGCTCTTTGGCAAGAAGCAGCCGCAGTTCTTTAATTAGGCTTTCTGGAGTGATTGAAGCAAAATGAAGAAGCTTACTTCTAATTCTACTCTGCATTTCAAAAGCAGCAGCATTGGTAAAAGTTAAACATAAGATCTTCTCAACAGAGGTACCGCTAATTAGTAACCTTAATACTCTGTCGGTTAAAATTTTGGTTTTACCAGTACCCGCTGAAGCTGATACCCATACTGAGTATTCAGGGTTTGCTGCTTGTTGTTGTAGTTTATTCATAACATAAATATAAGTAAATAGACTTCCTGCATAAGTCAAAAAAGCTCTCGGGATTTTTAGGAACAACGAAGCTGAGCCGAGCTGTGGACAAGGATGTATACTCGGTGAACTTCGTATACCAACTCTTCAGTTACGAGCAGTATACATGAGGAGCGGAGGTAAGTTGTGACGACAAAATCACCAACTAGAACGACTTATGCAGGAAGTCTAATTTATGAATTAGTACCCTTAATTATTGTAGAAAATTCTTTAAGTACTGCTTTATAAAGTTTGCGTTTAAAAGGAATAATGATGGATAATAATTCCTCAATTCTAGACCAGCGCCATTCTTCAAATTCCGGAGCGCTAGTATTAATATTTATATCTTCGTTAGTCCCAGTAAACCTAATGAGGAACCATTTTTGTCTTTGGCCACGAAAATTTCCATTCCACAATTTGGGGATTAAAATTTTAGGTAAATCATAACTATACCAATATTTGCTTTCAGCAATAATATGGCCTTTAGTAGAACCCAATTCCTCGGACATTTCCCGAAGGGCAGCATTGCTAGGAGTCTCTCCTAAATGAATACCCCCTTGTGGCATTTGCCAGGCAGAAATTTTGGTATCAATTCTTTTTCCCACAAATATTCTATTATTTTGGTCTATTATCATCATGCCTACGCTAGATCTATAAGGTAAGTCGCGATAATTTTTATAAAGGAATTCATTTTTCATGATTTTAGTTTTTGGTTGCAGAATATTACCATCTGATTTCCTTATTATTTTAGCTCTAGCCAGCTTTATCTCTAGCCAAGTTTGTCTCCATGTCCTAACATGATAACCTTATTTTTGCCCATTTTTTTTGCTTTATATAAAGCCTTATCCGCCCGTCCTATGAAACTACTAATAGTTTCCCCAGTTTTATATTCTGCTACACCAATAGAAAGAGTTTTCTTAATAGTTTTTTTTTGCGTTTTAATTTTAAAATCTATACATTCTATTTCGTTTCTTGCTCTTTCTGCTATATAACTACCTTCTTGAATGCTGGTATCATCTAACAGGATAGTGATTTCCTCGCCGCCATATCTTGCAATTAAATCTGTAACTCTAAAAATACTTTTAAAAATATTAGCAATAGTGATTAATATTATGTCCCCTGCTTGATGCCCATAAGTATCGTTCACTTGTTTAAAATCATCAATATCACACATTAATAAACATAGAGGACTATTATTACTATTAGCTTTTTTTACCATTTGTTTTATATGAGTGTCAAAATAATGCCTATTAAACATACCGGTCAATCCGTCTTTAATAGATAAGTTAATGCTTAACTCTAAGTCATTTCTTAAATTATCTTGATAGCGTTTTTTTCGTAGTTGGGTTTTAATTCGAGCTAATAACTCATTTTTGTCTACCGGATAGGTAAAATAATCATTGATGCCTAGTTCCAGGGCTTTGAGAACTACCGGAGTATCTTCTTCAGCTGCCTGTAATATTAGTGTTATATCGTGGAATTTAGTTCTGGATCTTAACATTACACTGATGCGCAACGGGTCTTCTTCTTCCAAGTCACAGCTAATAATCACTAAATCTGGGATATAATTAGGATTATCTTGAAGTTCATTAATATTAGTCACTACTTTGATGTGGGTAGTAAGTGTTGCCAGAATATTACTGATGTTTTTTGTTTGTACTATATCGTTATTAATTAATAATATTTTACTATTAGAAAAATTATCTTTCATTTCTATAGCTGAGGCCCCAAGCTCAGCATTGGTGGTATTCCTAAGCTTTAGCTCATCTATTATGGCTTTCATCCTTGCAAGAGATCTTACTCTGGCGAAAAGAGCAGTATCATCAATTGGTTTAGTCAGGAATTCGTCTGCCCCAGCTTCCAGCCCTTTTATTCGATCTTCAGTGTCCGATAAGGCGGTAACCATAATCACCGGTATATGGGTAGTAGAAGGGTTATTTTTAATTCTTCTGCAAGTTTCAAAACCATTCATATCGGGCATCATAACGTCGAGCAGAATGATATCAATTTTATTATTCTCCAGTATAGTAAGAGCCTTTTTGCCGCTACTAGCGGTAAAGACGATGTAATATTCTCCTAAAAGTTTTGCTTCTAATAATTTAACATTTGATGCTATATCATCTACTACAAGTACATTTGCGGTCATCTTAGTCTTACAAGTTTATACGTTTTTTAAATTTACTATACTTAACGCAGTTTTCCAATTATTTATTAGGTTTTGTGAACATTTCGGTCTAATAGTCGATCTCGTCGTTATTTTCGTCCTGGAATCCTCAGCTGCTCTTAGGGCACTACAGCTTGGCAAGCAAAAATGCCTATAAATCTCCTTGTCATATAGAAATGTTTATAAAACCTAGTTAAAAAATCGCGTAATAACTTGTGTTTATAACAGTTATTGTATATTTTGACTAACAGATTTGTATGATTTATATGCTAAAGCTTTGAAGAACCGTAATTTTGTTTTTAAGAGGTATACTGCTCGTACTTTAAGAACTGGATTTTATTTTAAATGGCGAGCGTTTGCTGCGTACATGCCAGTACGTGAGCACGTGAGTCCATGATAAAATAAAAAAACAATTTTGGAAAGACGAGTAGTATAGCCTGACGCTCCTTATCTGCATTTATATATAGCCAAATCACTTTGGCTATACGCTCTAGTAGCAGGCTTCGTTTTTTCTGAAAATTCCGATAGGGTAACTTTGGGTTATTGACGAAGGTTGAAAGTAATAATTTTAGATAAGTGATTATTAATATGAAAATTACCGCAAATTCCATTAGAGCTGGGAATGTTATAGTTTATAATGAAGAGTTATGGGTTGTAAGTAAAACTCCTGACCATACCAAGCCAGGTAAGGGCGGGGCTTACGTCCAGGTGGAGATGAAAAATTTAAAAACTAAAAATAAGCTTAATGAACGTTTTAGTTCGTCTGAGTATATAGAAAAAGCGCAACTTGAACATAAAGCTTTGCAATTTTTATATTTAGAGGATAATCATTTAGTGTTAATGGATAATGAAACGTTTGAACAAATTTTAGTGAATAAAGAAATCCTGGGGCAACGTTTACCTTTGCTTGAGAATAATATGACGTTAAAGGTACAGTTTTATGAAGAAGAACCTTTAGAGATTGAATTACCCCAAACAATTATTGTCGAGATTATGCAAACTGATCCAGTGATTAAAGGTTCTACTGTTACCTCTTCCTATAAGCCAGCTATTTTAATTAATGGTGTAAAAGTAATGGTACCTCCTTACTTAGTTTCAGGAGAAAAAATAGTGATCAAAACTGAAGATATAAGCTTTGTTGAAAGAGCAAAATAAATATCTTAGGGTAGTATCTTATGGAAATTATAACTAATGCACTGATTATTGCCTCGCGTAAAGTTGTAAAGTTTTTACGTAGAGATTTTTTCGAATTGGAAATGCTGCAAAGATCTAATAAAGGAAATTATGATTTTTGTCAAAAATCATATGTAAAAATTCAAGGCCTATTAAGTACAGAACTCCAAAGATATAGCAAGCATATATTTTTCCCTAATGATAAATTTATCCTAAATGCTCTAGATTCCGAAGATATGATATTAATGATAAATCCCATTGATAGCTTTAATAATTTAGAGAGAAGTCTACCATTTTTTGCTTTATCTATAACCTGTCTAAAGAAAATCAATAAAGTCTTCACTGCGATTTGTACGGTAATAAATTTTCCAGCCCTGGATCAGATTTATTACGCTGAAAAAGGGCGAGGAGTCAAATCAGAAAATAGTAATATTAATCTTAGTAGATTAAGAGTTTCAAGCCGCTCAAATATTAGTACTTCACTAATTGCTGTTGATAATATTAACACAGAGCTAAAATTTTTTAAAGATACTATGATCTTTGGTTCTCATTGTTATAGTATCTTAATGTTGATAGCAGGCAAGGTTGATGCGGTTTATTTTTCCTCTTTGGATTATACTTTAAAGCCTGGTTTTGAACTGTTGGTTTTAGAAGCAGGGGGTACAATTATAGATAATGATAAAACGTTTATTGCTACTAATTGTGAACTGGCAAAAGAATTTAAATGTAAAATAATATAAAAACTTTATTGGTAATTTAATTTTTTTGTTATAGCATATTCGTAATAATTTTGGTTGCAGCTTCGATTTATTATTAAAAATTATAGTCTTAGGTTTGTTTATGAAAAAATTCAGTGTTAATTGTGATTTTGGAGGGCAAATGGCTCCTTTTACTATATATATAGGTCAACCTGAGCCGGGCCATCATCCCTTGCATTTTCAAGCGGATTGGTTATCAAAACAGCGTGGTGGCACCATACCTGCAGAAGTGATGGATGCGGTAACTAAATTACAAGATCTAGCTAACAAGAATAATGTGTTGGTAGAAGAATTATGTGTCTATGCGCTTGGTTCTGCTCAAGAAAATGTTAATGAAGAGGCAAAGCAGAAGGCAGAGCAAGATGATCATCAGGAGGTAGAGCAAGACGATAATCAGGAGCCACAACCAGATGAATGATAAAAGAGTTGGATTTGTATTATAAGGGAGCGTACATATCAGTACGTGAGCAGGAAAA
Organism: Candidatus Tisiphia endosymbiont of Beris chalybata; assembly: GCF_964026555.1. NCBI lineage: Bacteria > Pseudomonadati > Pseudomonadota > Alphaproteobacteria > Rickettsiales > Rickettsiaceae > Candidatus Tisiphia > Candidatus Tisiphia endosymbiont of Beris chalybata. Next base: position 1,266,958 of record NZ_OZ032159.1, read on the forward strand.
TCCCTGATAAAACGAAAAAATAGCTCTTGAAAGACCAAGAATATACAAGATTATTGTCCAGTTTGTTAGAAGTTATAGAGAAATTTTTAGAGGAAAGAAATGAAGCAATATAGTGATTTTGCACGAATAATTCATCGGGAAGGTTATATATTTATTATAAGTTTTGCCGTGGTTACCTTTTTACTAGCTACCTTTAGTAGTACTCTTGGTTATATAGGCTTTATTATAACAATTTGGTGTATATATTTTTTTAGAAACCCTGATCGATTTACTCCTATTGATGATGATATAATAGTGAGTCCTGCAGATGGGATAATCCAAAAAATAAGTGAAGCCATTCCTCCTGCAGAGCTGGGGCTAGGTGAGCAGGAAATGATCCGCATAAGCATCTTTTTAAATATTTTTAATGTTCATGTGAATCGTATACCCGCCAATGGTAAGATTCTATCTTTATATTATAATCCAGGCAAATTTTTGAATGCTTCTTTAGATAAAGCAAGTATACATAATGAACGCCAATCAGTTTTAATGGAAACTAAAGGGGGGAATAAAGTTATCTTTGTTCAAATCGCAGGATTAATAGCTAGGAGAATATTGTGCGATTTGGAAGAGGAAGCAGAGGTGAAAGCAGGTGAGAGATATGGTATTATACGTTTTGGTAGTAGAGTAGATGTTTATTTACCCCTTAAAACTGCAATTTGTGTTACTGAAGGCCAAACGGCAGTTGGAGGTGAAACTATCATTGCAGATTTTAAGATGAAAAAAATATCTGAACTGAAATTTGAAAGACGATAATTTAACTATATACTACTCGTCTTTCAAAAATTATTTTTTTATTTTATCATGGACTCACGTGCTCACGTACTGGCATGTACGCTGAGCGCGCTCGCCATTTAAAATAAAATCCAATTCTTGAAGTACGAGCAGTATACTCCTCTGATATGAATTTGCATGCGTGGTTGCTCAAATAGCTCCCCTATTATTAACTATAGGCTCTACCATCGCGCCTAGCAGCAAAATTATCGGAAGAGGAGTATAGATTTCCTTACATAGAACCTAATATTAAAACCAAAAACTTTAAAATTGTGTAAATGATATAGGTATAAGTTGCTAAAAATACGTAAAGTTAAAATAATAAAACCAATTCCTTTTATAAAATTATTACCTAATTTTATTACTTTATTAGGTCTAGTAGTCGGCGTTAGTGCTATTAGATTTGGTTTAGATGGTAGATGGGAAAAAGCAGTATATTGTGTGTTAGTGGCAGCAGTAATTGATGGGATTGATGGTCGAATAGCCCGTATGTTGAATGCTACTACTCCATTTGGAGCAGAACTAGATTCGTTGTGTGACTTTGCTAATTTTGGGGTGATTCCAGCTTTTCTGCTATATTTATGGTCTTTTCAGCAATACGAATATAAAGTCCTCTCCTGGGGGTGTATATTATTGTTTATTGTATGCATGGTCCTTAGATTGGCACGCTTTAATACTGCTATTTTTCATGCAGTGCATAATAAAAAAATGGAGCGCTTTTTTACTGGGGTTCCTGCGCCTTGTGGAGCCGTGCTTGCTGTAATCCCGATGATTTTGGATTTTGAAATAAGTAGTATTTTAGGAATTAGTATACGTGCTCATACCGTGAGTATAGATTTATACATTGTGGTAGTTTCTTTTTTACTGGCTAGTAGATTGCCCACTTTTTCTACGAAGAATATTAATATAAAGCATGAATATTTATTCCTGTCAATGTTTGTGTTTACAGTGATTATAATAAGTTTTATAATATATCCATGGTATTTATTTCCGTTAATCGCTTTGTTATATATATTTTCTATACCTGTTTGTTATTTTGTTAATAAAAAATTTTATTAAATTATTATCGCTAGTTTATGCTCAACTTATATAACAAGTATAAGGCTCATCCTTATTCTAAATATGTGCTGATATTAGGCGGCATATTGGCTATATACTTGATGTATAGAGTGTATATTTGGGCTAATACTGAATCCACAGATAATGCGTATATTGACGCGGATATCTCTAATGTTAGTTCTGAAGTTAGCGGAGTGGTGGTAAAGATATATGTGGCAGATAATATGCTGGTAAAAAAAGGGGATATTATAGCTGAGATTGATGATAGGGATTATAAATCACGCCTTGCTTCGATTGAATCTGCTGTTAAGACCTCTCTTAAGAATGTGGAGGTTATAAAACAAGAAATTTTAATAGGAGAAATAAGTTTAAAACAAAGTAGAGAGGCTTTAGAGTTCGCGGATGCTAATTTTGAAGCCAATTCAAAGGACTATAGCAGGACCGTCGAGCTTAATAAAGAAAGTTTTGCTAGTAATAAAATATTAGATAACTCAAAAGTGAGCTTTACTAAAGCTAAGACCGAATATAACCAAGCGCAATTAAATTTACAAATGGCCGAGCAGAAACTCTCTCTTTTAACTTTACAAAAAGATGTGGAAGAAGAAAAATTAAAAGGATTATTACAAGATAAAAATGTGATAGCACGCAGTTTGGATAATACTAAACTTTTAGCTCCGGTAAATGGAACCATAGCAAATAGTAGCTTACAAGTCGGGAATTTTATTAATCAAGGTAGGGTAGTATTTTTTATTGTGCCAGATAAAATGTATGTAAGAGCTAATTTTAAAGAGACCCAAATTGGAAAATTTGTAGTGGGGCAACAGGTTAAATTACAATTTGATTCTTTACCTAAAAAAGTAGTATATGGTAAGATACGTAATTTCTCTCCTGCTACTGGCTCAAAATTTAGCCTGATACCTTCAGACAATGCTACAGGGAATTTTACTAAAATTGTTCAGCGAATACCTGTTTTGATAGATTTTGAGTTACCTGAAAACATTAAAAGTAATAAATTAATTCCCGGAATGTCCTTGGTGGTATCTGTTAGAACTAATTAACCTTATATAAGGCTTACTGCATAAGTCGATCTAGTTAGTGATTTTGAGTTGGTGATTTTGTCGTCCAGAATTTTGTCGTCAAAACTTGTCTTCGCTCCTCATGTACGTCTATGTACGCTGCGGTTCTGCGCCCCTCATCTTCTTCAAATTCCCGATACAAGCTTCGAGAGAATTCTAATTTTTAAATTTCTGATAGGCCGATAATATGGCGCCACGTTCTAATTATACTAATTTATCCAATAAACAACTTCTTGCATTTTTTGCCATGGTTATAGGGATGTTCATGGCAATATTGGACATCCAGATTGTCGCTAGCTCTTTATCGGTGATTGCCGCGGGTCTCTCTGCTTCTAGTGATGAATTATCTTGGGTTCAAACCTCCTATTTAATAGCTGAGGTCATTATCATCCCAATGACCGGCTTCACAGCTCGGCTTCTTTCTACCCGCATTTCTTACTTTGTTGCTACCTTAGGCTTCACTATCATGAGTATCTTCTGTTCGCTTGCTACCAATATTGAAACCATGATTGTTTTTAGATTCTTACAAGGATTTTTTGGGGGAGCGATGATCCCAACCGTTTTTAGTGTAATCTATATAATTTTTCCACCTTCAAAACGCCCAGTAATTACCGTAATAGTAGGTTTAGTAGTCACCATAGCCCCAACACTTGGCCCTACTCTTGGAGGCTATATCACCGAGTTCTTATCTTGGCATTTTATGTTTTTATTAAATGTTATTCCTGGTATTTTTGTATGTATTGTCGTATATTTATATGCGGATTTCGACAAGCCAAATTACAATTTAATGAAGAATTTTGATTGGGCGGGTATCGGCATACTTAGTATTACTCTTGCATGTTTACAGTATGTATTAGAAGAAGGTAGTAAAAAAGGATGGTTCCAAGATAGTTATATATTATTCTTAATAATTTTGATTATTGTAGGTTTTATTTTATTAATTTTTAGAGAACTGACTTTTTCAAATCCAATTTTAGACCTAACGACTTTTGCGAATAAAAATTTTACTTTCGGTTGTGCCTATTCTTTTGTAATTGGAATTGGCCTTTATGGGGCAGTATATTTATTACCGCTATTTTTATTTGTGATTGCGGGTTTTAATACGGTACAAATCGGTTTTACTATGATGGTGACGGGAATCGCGCAATTCTGTTCTGCTCCTTTAGCTGGAAAAATGTTAGGTTCTGGCATAGATTTGCGCATTATGCTAGCTTTTGGGCTAGGTATGTTTGGCTATGGCTGTTATTTAAATAGTTTCTTAACAGTAGAGGCAAAGTTTTATGAGTTTCTCCTGCCGCAGTTTGTCAGAGGTTTGGCCTTAATGTTTTGTTTTTTACCAACTAATAATATTGCTCTTGGATCGATGAGTAAAGAAAAAGTAGGAAACGCAAGTGGATTGTACAATCTCACGCGTAATCTAGGGGGGGCAGTGGGGCTTGCAATTATCAACACTATGCTGACTGATAAGACTAAAACTTTTACTCAATATATTAATGAAAATATTCCTGCCACTTCTGTTACTGCTCTAATGAAAATAGATTTTTTGCAGCAATTTTTAAATGGAAAAGTAATTGATCATGAGAAAGCAGCGCTTTTTTTATTAGCAAGTAATATACATGAGCGCGCATTTGTAATTGCGATAAATAATGTATTTCAGTCTATCGGTTTATTATTTTTTATAGTTATGTTGTTATTGCCTTTTACCGGAAATACTAATATTAAGAACGATGAGATGAATGTACACTAAGATTTTTACGGCCGCTACTTTATTATTACTCTTATTTGGCCTGCTAGGGTTTCCTAGTAAAGGGGTGGATAGTTTATATTTAGGCTTGCCTGTCATATCCTACTTATTTGCAAGAAAATTTAAGTTGATACCAAGGCGCTTTTATTTAAGTTATCGTGCTATATTATATTTTATTTGGTTAATAAAAGAAATACTGATATCTAGCTTACTAGTTATAAAAATTATATGGCGTAGGGATCTTAATTTAAATCCAGTCTTTGAGTGGATAGAACATGAGCAAGGCAATGATCCAGATATTGTATTATATGCTAACTCTATTACTGTTACTCCTGGAACAGTAACGCTTGATATCGCCAATAATATGTTATTAGTTCATGCTTTGGAGCGCTCATCAATTGATAATCTAAAAATTACTAATCTAAAAATTGGTAGTTTAGCTATGGGGAAAAGGATTAAAAGAATTTCTTAGAACTGTTTTAGAATCAGGAATAAAATATATGAATAAAGATTTAACACAGACGAGTTTTTTATTTGGTAGCAATGCGGTTTTTATAGAAGAACTGTACCAGATCTATTTATTAGATAAAAATGCGGTAGATGAAAGCTGGCACAATTATTTTCAAAATATTAACGATAGTAAGCAAAAGCAAGTTAATAAAAGTACTGCAAAAGTTATTACAATAGCCAAAGAAGAGTTACTCAATAGATTTCAAGAGTCGGGTTTTATTGGGCAGGGTGGACGCGTGGAGGAGAGTACATGTCAGTACTCCAGCACGCAAATTCCTGATAAAATGAGAAAACAACTCTTGCAAGACGAAAAATATACCTCTTTCAATACTCAGGAATCTTTTCATATAGCAAATACATTGCGTGCAAAAGCTATGATTGCTGCTTATCGTAAATATGCTCATTATTTAGTACAGCTAGATCCTCTAGAGCTTGAGACCCCTAAAACTAAAAATGATTTAGGACTTAATATAGAAAGTTTTGGTTTCACTAATGGCCAGTTAAATAGCATTATAGAGCTTGACAATGAATTATTTGCAGTCAAATCTTGTACTCTTGCTAGATTAGTTGAATTACTTGATCAATCCTATGGTAAACATATAGCGGTAGAGTTTGATCATATAGTAAATGATGAAGAAAAAACTTGGTTATTTGAGCAGGTAGAAAATAGTCAAAGTAATCTGGCTTTACTACAAGATAAGAAAAAGATATTAAAAGATTTAATTGAAGTGGAAGGATTTGAACAATATTTACATGTAAAATTTCCTGGGGCGAAACGTTTCTCGATAGAAGGAGCCGAAGCGGCAGTAGTAGCTATAGATCAAGCTATAGATATTTCTATGGCTCAAGGGGTAGAAGATGTGGTAATAGGGATGTCGCATCGCGGTAGGATTAGTACTTTAGCTAAAGTAATGGCAAAGCCTTATAAAGCTATAATGGCAGGTTTCATAACTGGTAGCGCCTTCCCAGATGATTTAAAGATTTCCGGGGATGTAAAATATCATGTTGGATATTCTGCAGATAGAGAAAGAGCAGGGAGAACCACCCATCTTTCTATGGCCTTTAATCCTTCCCATTTAGAGGCAGTTAATTCTGTAGTAGCAGGTCAAGTGCGAGCAAAACAAGATACAATAATGGATATTGATCGTAAGGCTGTGCTGGGTATCTTAGTTCATGGAGATAGTGCTTTTTGTGGGCAAGGGGTAGTTGCTGAAAGCTTATCGATGTCAGAGTTACAGCCTTATAATATAGGAGGTATTGTTCATTTTGTTGTTAATAATCAGTTAGGATTTACCGCTAATAGTATTGATAGTCGGATCAGTAGATATTCTACGGAGTTTGCTAAGGTAATTAATGTGCCTATCCTACATGTGAATGGAGATGATATTGAGGCAGTATTACAAGCTACTAATATTGCCATGAATTATAGGCATAAATTTGCAAGAGATGTAGTGATTGAAATAATTTGTTACCGTAAATATGGTCATAATGAAGGCGATGAACCTATGTACACTCAAGCTATTATGTATAATATCATTAAAAACAAACTACCACCCCCTACGATTTATGCTAACACCTTATTAAAGGATAAGTTAATCCAGGAAAATTATTTATCTACACTAAAAGAACAATTTAAGCTAAAATTAGATGAAGCATATGAACAATCTAAAAAATACCAACCTAAAGCGCAATTTTTAGAAAAATTATGGACTGGTTATAAAAGGGAAGATAAAACAGAGGTAGTTACCGGCGTTAATATAAGTATTTTAAAAGAACTAGGGATAAGACTCTGTCAAGTACCCGGAGGCTTTCCTTTAAACGCAAAACTTATTAAACTATTTGAATTAAGAGAAAATACTTTAAGGCAAGATAAACCTATTGATTGGGCCACTGGCGAACAATTAGCGTTTGCTACTTTACTACGTTCAGGTACCAATATACGTTTTACAGGTCAAGATTCTGAGCGGGGCACTTTTTCCCATCGTCATGCAGTATTACATAGTCAACTAGATTCTAAAACTTATCTTCCATTAAACAACATAGCTAAAAATCAGGGAATCTTTGAAATTTCTGATAGTAATCTATCTGAATATGCAGTATTAGGTTTTGAATTTGGTTATTCATTAGTAAACCCCAAAAATTTAGTAATTTGGGAAGCTCAATTTGGAGATTTTGCGAATGGAGCTCAAATTATATTTGATCAATTTATTTCTAGTTGTGAAGATAAATGGCTAAGAATGAGCGGATTAGTAGTGCTATTACCCCATGGATATGAAGGACAGGGGTCAGAACATAGTTCTGCAAGATTAGAGCGATTCCTACAACTTGCGGCTAATAATAATATTCAAGTAACCTATCCGACAACGCCAGCCTCATTTTTTCACTTACTACGCCGGCAAATATATAGCAGTAGCCGCAAGCCATTAATAGTTATGTCCCCAAAATCTTTATTAAGGCATAAAATGGTGGTCTCCCCTCTTTCAGCTATGGATGAGAATACTAGCTTTATTCCAGTATTAGATGAAATGAACAAGGAGATAGATATTACAAAGGTAAAGAAAATAATATTATGTACTGGTAAAGTATATTATGATTTGTTGGAAATGAGATCTAGCAAGAATATGTTAGATAGAGCTATTATAAGGCTTGAGCAATTATACCCTTTCGCAAAAGATATGTTAATTAAAATATTAGCTCGATATGGTCAAGCTAAAGAATTTATTTGGTGCCAAGAAGAGCCCAAAAATATGGGAGCTTGGGGTTTCATTAGAGAGCGTTTAAATGATTGTTTACAAGAGCTATCAATTAATAATCAGTTTCAATATGTAGGAAGAGAAGAATCCGCTTCGCCAGCTACTAATTTACCCAATATCCATAATAAACAACAACAGCAATTGCTAGAGGATGCCATAAAATAAAGTGAAGCTCAAAGAATTTAACAATTAGTTACTGCTGATTATTCAATAAGTTTTCAAGAAATAAATAGGAGAATATAATAATATGACTATTGACATTATAGTTCCATCTTTAGGAGAATCTGTATCCGAAGCTACTATTGCCAAGTGGCATAAAAAACCAGGGGATCTTGTCAAAGTGGATGATTTAATTTTAGAGCTCGAGACAGAAAAAGTGACGCTGGAAGTCAATGCTCTTTCTGCCGGCGTGATAAGTAAAACATTCAAAAATGAAGGAGAAACGGTTGCTGTTGGAGATAGTGTAGGGCAGATAACAGAAGGTGAAATTTCTCCTTCTGCTGCAGCTAACTCGTCGCAGGCGCTTAATATTCCGCAATCTGCAAATATTAATAAAAATGATCACCCTATAGCTCCTTCAGTACAGAGATTAGTAGCTGAAAATAAATTAAATATTCATGACGTAGCAGGTAGCGGTAGAGAGGGTAGGGTTACTAAAGGGGATGTATTGGAGTTTATGAAACCAACCTCTACTCCTATAATGCCAGTACTACCAATGAGAAGTGAGATTAGTATAGTGCCAGGGAAGGTAGAACGTGTTAAGATGTCCAGACTTCGTAAGACTATAGCAGAGCGTTTAAAAGTTTCTCAAAATACCGCAGCTATCCTAACAACTTTTAATGAGATCGATATGTCAAAGGTGATTAGCCTCAGGACCCAATATCGTGAAGAATTTGAGAAGAAGCAAGGAGTGAAGCTAGGATTTATGTCATTCTTTGTCAAAGCTACTATTGATGCTTTAAAGGTAGTACCGTCTGTAAATGCCGAAATAGAAGGGGATGATATAATATATAAAAATTATTATGATATTGGAGTGGCAGTTGGGAGTGAGCAAGGCTTAGTAGTGCCAATAGTCAGAGAAGCAGATAAATTAAGCTTTGCGGCAATAGAGAAAGAAATAGGGGCTCTTAGTAAAAAGGCTAAAGAAGGCAAATTATCTATGCAGGATTTAACTGGCGGAACCTTTACTATTTCAAATGGGGGGGTATACGGTTCGCTGTTATCTACTCCTATTATTAATCCTCCCCAATCTGGCATTTTAGGCTTGCATAAAACTGAAGAGAGGCCAGTAGCAGTTAATGGAAAAGTAGAAATACGCCCTATGATGTACGTTGCTTTATCATATGATCATCGTATTATTGATGGTAAGGAAGCTGTAACTTTTCTAGTGAAAATAAAGGAATTAATTGAAAATCCAGAAAGGCTGTTACTGAATCTTTAGTTCAAATACCTCTGATATAAGTAATTTATAGATAATATTACTAAATTATTCAGAATCATTATCTTTCTCCTTCAGCTTATAGTAAAATATACTTATGAATTAGTGATATAGTCAATCCAGAAGAAGTTGGTGACATCGTCACTCAATGCTTGCCTATTATAATATAGGCGTCGCTCCTAGCACCAAATTCTTCTGGATTGACTATAACTAATTAGATTTAAGCCAATTTTCTTTAGGGTTAACAGGCTAACCCATAATTACTTTTGGATAGCGGTGGGTATAAAATGATATTAGACTTCCTGTATACTACTCGTCTTTCAAAAATTGTTTTTTTATTTTATCATGGACTCACGTGCTCACGTACGCTGCGCGCGCTCACCATTTAAAATAAAATCCAATTCTTGAAGTACGAGCAGGATATAAGTCTATTAATTACTTAAATAATGGCAATATATGACTAAACAAAATAATAGCGTAAAGGAGATTAAACCTCAGGCACAATTGATGCAAGATATAAAAAAGGAAGGAAGTGCTCCCTCCCCAGCTCCAGAGATGGAAAACATAGCAGATAGGTTGAAGATAGAAGAGCTTATACGGGAGGCTACAAAAGTTCGGGATGGCGCATGGGAAAAGTTATCTGCCAGAGATAGATTAGGTTATATTGATGAAGCGAAAACTCAGAATGGAGAATATGAGAAGTTAGTAGCAAAGGTAGAGTTATTGAGTAATCAAAGAGATCAAATAAAGCACAGAGTAGAAGAGAAAGAAGAAACTACAAGCATATTTTCAACATGGACTAAGTATATTCCTAACCTTACGAGATCATTTACTCCAATTCTTACAAGTTTACAAGAAATAGAGAAGACAGGAAAGGTCGTGTTCTATGGTTACCAGTACTGGGCAAAAAATAATCAATCAAAAGCTGCTAATATACCTGCTGATCAAAGCAAAATTTTAGAAGCAGCAGCAACCACCACGCTACTAAATCTGATTGAAAATGCAACTATAATGGAGCATTTTCTCCCTACAAATAAAAATGTGGAACAACCAATTATTGTAAGAGATTTAGTACTTAACTTCGTTATTCCTAACATTACTAATTGCCCTAATATATTTGCAGGCGTTGAGGAAAATTTTGTTAAGCAACTAATAGCGATTTCATTAAACTTATTAGGTGTTACCTTAAAGGAACAAGAGTTAAATAAAAAAGTACGGGGCATTGTAGAGCAATTAAGAGCTACCGATGATCATCCAGTGCAAAATATTTTTATAAATAGTGCAGAAATATTATTGGATCCTAAAATACGAGTAGTAGTTGAAAATGATTTAATTACATTGCTAGAAAATCCTAATAGTCAGAAAGAACTGACCAAAATTGCTGCAAATTATCTAGGGGAGTATAATGCTATTCCTATAGCACTATTAGAGAATACTATTGCTTTAATAGCTAACAATAATTCAGCTTTTTTGAGAACTGTTCCGGGATTTCTAAATATTTATAAAGCTTATCTAGAGTACCAAAAAACAACAGTGGACTTATCGGCTGATCAAAATAGCCTTGATATTATCAAGGAAGATGTAACAAAATTACCACAAGCTCTAATCTCCTCTGTTTTAGGCAATAGTCAGGAAATCGTGAATTCCTTAGCTCCTATTTTAAAAGCAGAACTGCCAAACTACTTAGCAGCGAATCAAGAAAATATATTAGATTTGATAAAAACCACAGCAGTCCAAAAAAACCTACTATCTTCCACTACGGCTAGTTTGATTATTGAGGTGGCGCCAAATGCTATTCCATTTGTGAATGATTTCTTACCTTTAATAATAGAACTGACTGAAGAATGTGTCAAAGAGCAAGGAAAGTTAAAAGATATAGCCGAATATATACAAATCATTATGGGTTCTACGGAGGCAGAACGTATAGCAAAAACTACTGAGTTATTAAAATTCTTGGGGGAATTTAAGGATAAAAATCCCGAAATTAAGGCAATTATAGAGAAAAAGTTACCCGATCTTTTAGGGAAGCATGCAGAAAATCTTGGTGATATTGTTGAAAGGTTGTTATTGGATAGTGAGTGGGGAAAAATATTACACCCTAAGGGCGAGAACATTATTAAGTTTTTAAGTGATATATTCCAGGAATTTAGTGAAGAAATAGCTGACATACCAGCTTTATATAGTCAGAAGAAATATAGAGCAATGGTGGTAGCTCTAGCTCCATTATTATTCCCCTTGTTAAAGAACGAGAATTTTCGCCACCTGATGAGTGAAGTAATAGTGAACTATTGTAGTTATCTTGTAGAGAAACATGTGACCTCAAATATTACGGGTAATAAAATAACGAGTGAAGAAGTAAATAAAATTATAGAAGATAATTGTCAAGTAGCTAAAGGGCAACCTAAAGATGCGGAAAAATATGATTTGGCTGAAGCATTTAAAATAAAAGGAGTAAAGAGTAAGGGTACTACAATTAATTTAGAGCAAGTTTCCATATATAAAAAATTAGAAAATTGTAAAATAATTAACTTTATCTTGAATAAAAGTGTCTTTATCAATACTTCTTTTAATAATTCCATTTTGCAAAATTGTTCTTTCAAAGGAGCACGTTTAGCCAGAGCCAGTTTTGTAGGGGCAGTATTACAAGACTGCTCTTTTCAAGATGTGAAATTTACTGGCGAGCTAAACCTAGAAGGTATCAGGATTGATACAAAAACAGCCGACACGTTCATACCCGCAATTCGGGAATATAACCACAACTACCCCGACCAAAAAATAGATTTAAATAAAATAACAATTACCAGAAAGCAAGAGGGGCCGGAAATACCCTCTCTAAGCCCTACTCATTGGCAGAGGCGTGCAAACAAAAGTTCTAACGCACCAAATAAAGTCTCCCCAACCCGCTTTAGAGGCTAAAGTAAGGGAAGAGGGGAGCTTCCTCAGAACCTAGTCCAACTTGGGCCCTTAAAATATACTTATGAGCGTTCAAGAACTATTTTTGACTTATGCAGGAAGTCTATTATCTTAATTTAAACATTTTTATATCGAATTTAAGGTAATTTGCAAAGTTATGAAAATAGTGTTTGACATTGTGGTGAATAGTAGATATAAAACTTCACACAGGCTGAATAAATTCTGTAGCTGTTTAAAAAGTTGATAAAACTGAAAACAAATACCTACTACGATTAATAAAATAAAAATTTATGATCGCGAGTAGATACTGTATAGTGCAAAATTAGTTCTGCACACATCATACAATCTCAAGCTTTAAAAGAACAAAGTAAATAAAATAAGAGCATTTGGTGGATGCCTTGGCACTAGAAGGCGATGAAGGACGTAATACGCTGCGATAAGCTTTGGGGAGCTGCGAATAAGCTTTGATCCAAAGATTTCCGAATGGGGGAACCCATCTGCTTAGCAGATATCATATAATAAATACATAGTTATATGAGGCAAACCCAGCGAACTGAAATATCTCAGTAGCTGGAGGAAAGGACATCAACCGAGACTCCGTTAGTAGTGACGAGCGAACGCGGACCAGGCCAGTGGCTTCAAAATAAAAACTAGAACAACATGGAAAGGTTGGCCATAGAGGGTGATAGCCCCTTATAGGTAAAAAGTTTTGAAGTCCTTGAGTAAGGCGGGACACGTGAAATCCTGTTTGAATATAGGGGGACCACCCTCTAAGCCTAAGTACTCTCTAGTGACCGATAGTGAACAAGTACCGTGAGGGAAAGGTGAAAAGTACCCCAATGAGGGGAGTGAAATAGTACCTGAAACCGAATGCTTACAAGCAGTCGGAGCAGACATTTGATGTTCTGTGACGGCGTACCTTTTGTATAATGGGTCAGCGACTTAGTTTATCTAGCAAGCTTAAGCCGTGAGGTGTAGGCGTAGCGAAAGCGAGTCTTAATAGGGCGAATTTTAGTTAGATGAATTAGACCCGAAACCGAGTGATCTAGCCATGGCCAGGTTGAAGGCGGAGTAATATTCGCTGAAGGACCGAACCCACTACTGTTGAAAAAGTAGGGGATGAGTTGTGGTTAGGGGTGAAAGGCCAATCAAACTCGGATATAGCTGGTTCTCCGCGAAATCTATTTAGGTAGAGCGTTATAGCGATTACCGTCGAAGGTAGAGCACTGGATGAGCTAGGGGGTCCTACCGACTTACCAAACTCAACCAAACTCCGAATGTCGACGAGTACAGCATAGCAGACAGACTATGGGTGCTAAGGTCCATAGTCGAGAGGGAAAAAGCCCAGACCACCATCTAAGGTCCCTAAATCATGACTAAGTGTTAAAGGATGTGGGAAAACCATAACAACTAGGATGTTGGCTTAGAAGCAGCCATCATTTAAAGAAAGCGTAATAGCTCACTAGTCTAAATAAGTTTTCCTGCGCCAACAATGTAACGGGGCTTAAGTCATGTACCGAAGATGTGGATTTGTACTGTAATAGTACAGATGGTAGCGGAGCGTTCCGTAAGCCTGTGAAGGTAAACTGTGAAGTTTACTGGAGGTATCGGAAGTGAGAATGCTGACATAAGTAGCGATAAAGAATGTGAGAAACATTCTCGCCGAAAGTCCAAGGGTTCCTGCGTAAAGTTAATCTGCGCAGGTTTAGTCGGCCCCTAAGGTGAGGCTGAAAGGCGTAATCGATGGGAATCAGGTTAATATTCCTGAACCTGAGGGATGTGACGAAGATAGTAAATTGTATACGCTGATTGGATTGTGTATGCAGTGAATAGCTTCCAGGAAATAACACCCTCGCTAAAGACCGTACCCCAAACCGACACAGGTGGACAGGTAGAGTATACCAAGGCGCTTGAGAGAACGATGCTGAAGGAACTAGGCAAATTGCATCTGTAACTTTGGGAGAAGGATGACCTATATATGGGCAACCATTTATAGGTGACACAAACTAGGGGGTAGCGACTGTTTATTAAAAACACAGGGCTCTGCAAAGTCAATAGACGAAGTATAGGGTCTGACGCCTGCCCAGTGCTGGAAGATTAAAAGGAGGGGTGCAAGCTCTGAATTGAAGTCCCAGTGAACGGCGGCCGTAACTATGACGGTCCTAAGGTAGCGAAATTCCTTGTCGGGTAAGTTCCGACCCGCACGAATGGCGTAACGATTTCCCCACTGTCTCCAGTATCGACTCAGCGAAATTGAATTCTCCGTGAAGATGCGGAGTTCCCGCGGTTAGACGGAAAGACCCCGTGAACCTTTACTATAGCTTTGCACTGGTATTAGGAATTAGATGTGCAGGATAGGTGGGAGACTATGAAGCAGTGGCGTCAGCCATTGTGGAGTCACCCTTGAGATACCACCCTTTTGATTCTTGATATCTAACCGAGGTCCTTGAAGCAGGATCCGAGACAATGCATGGTGGGTAGTTTGACTGGGGCGGTCGCCTCCCAAAGAGTAACGGAGGCGCGCGATGGTTAGCTCAGGTTGGTCGGAAATCAACTGTTAGAGTGCAATGGCATAAGCTAGCCTGACTGCGAGTCTGACAAGACGAGCAGAGACGAAAGTCGGTCATAGTGATCCGGTGGTTCCGTGTGGAAGGGCCATCGCTCAACGAATAAAAGGTACTCCGGGGATAACAGGCTGATGATTTCCAAGCGTCCATAGCGACGAAATCGTTTGGCACCTCGATGTCGGCTCATCACATCCTGGGGCTGGAGAAGGTCCCAAGGGTTCGGCTGTTCGCCGATTAAAGTGGTACGTGAGCTGGGTTTAGAACGTCGTGAGACAGTTCGGTCCCTATCTGCCGTGGGTGTAGGAAGTTTGAGAGGATCTGCCTTTAGTACGAGAGGACCGAGGTGGACGTACCTCTGGTGGACCAGTTGTCGCGCCAGCGGCATGGCTGGGTAGCTAAGTACGGAAGGGATAACCGCTGAATGCATCTAAGCGGGAAACCCACCTCAAAACTAGACTTCCCTATTAGAGCCGTGGAAGACCACCACGTTGATAGGTCAGGTGTGGAAGCATGGTAACGTGTGTAGCTAACTGATACTAATAGCTCGATTGTTTTACTTTGCTGAGGTTGTACTTTGTGTGCAGCATTAATTTTGTAAAAAAGTAAATTGTTTTTAGTTTTATCAAATTGTTTACGTAATTATTCAAGAAATTGAATAATTAAGCTTTGCTAAGAAGACTAGATAAAATAACCTATTCTATTGAACTAGAATAGAGTTATGGTATAACTCTATTCTCTATATTCATAAGCATAGGTTATCTTGTATAGTCTTCTAAAGCTTTAGAGCTGAAAGTGAAGTATAGTCTTTGATTTTATTTTAAAAAAATGAAAGTTATTTTGTATTTTTATTATAAGTCATAATATATACTCACAGTGATATAGCAAATTTATATTGTTAGCTTGGTGGTTATAGCACGAATGAAACACACGATCCCATCCCGAACTCGACCGTGAAACTTCGTAGCGCTGATGGTACTATACCCTGAGGTATGGGAGAGTAAGTCGCTGCCAAGCTTACAATATAAGTTTTCGTGACCGTTCACGATTTTTTTTAAGAGAGTTGATTAATTAATTCCTGGAAAGGGTTTAAACATTGGAGTTTTGAGGAGGCAAAAATAGATTTAGCCCGTTCTAAAAATCTATCACCTCTTGTTGACCATGTAAAAAATGAGTTTTTTCTGTATTTCACGTGATGCTTTATTTGCCTCTCGGCATGGTTATTGGTTGGCTCTATTTCAAGATTATCTACAAACATCCACATCATATCAAATGATTTTAAGATATTTTTTGCCACTCTTCTGGCATGCTCACATCCGTTGATATTCAATATAGTTGTCAGATAATATAACATTCTCTCATTAATTTTTCTCATTATTCGTAAATATCGCAGCTTATCTATTTTCCCATAGTACCCTACGATTTTTGTAGGGAGGCAGAGTAAGTAGTAAGAAGTTCTATTTTTGGAGGTATTAATAAGGTGCGTATTAGTTGAGTTACAGCTATTAATGATAGATTGATAAAAGATATTTTTAATATGATCAAACCCGTAAGTAAATAATGAAAATAATTGTTTTTCAGTGGTTTTTTGGAGTTTTATACGGATTGGGTTTAGTGAATTTTGTATTAAGCCATTCTTAACTATTAAAGCTGAAGCAATAGCAGTTACCACCAATAATTTTTTGAATCTATCCAAATTTACTAAGTGACTTTTTTCAATATCAAAGCCTCCGCTTTTGAGATGCTTAAACAACCGTTCGATGGACCAGCGGTACCTATATAAAGCGAAAATATCAACTTCGACCTCAATTGATGACACCAAAACCATCAGTTCATTTTTATCATTTCTATATGCAGCAAAATTGACTTTTCTATCCCACAATATTCCAGCACAAACCTTATATTTTAAGGCTTTGAGATCATTAAATATTAGACCTCTTGCATAACCTAAAGATAATTGAAGAATTTTTAGGAGAAACGAAGTCGAGTACCGCAGCGTACATAGACGTACGTGAGGAACAGCGTAATGCGCCCCGAAAACTAGAGCAGTGATAGAGAGACTATTTTATGTTAAAATAAATATAAAATAGGAGCAGTCGAAAATGAGTAAGCCAAAAAGTTACAGTAAAGAATTTAAGTTTAAAGTATCGCTAGAGATGATCCGAGGAGATTTGAGTATTGCTGAAATAATCTCAAAATATCAAGTTCCAAGGTCGGTAATGACAAGGTGGAAGAAACAATTTTTGGAAAATGGTGCTGATATTTTTAAGTTTAGCTATGAAAACGGTAATTCCTCTAGTTCTACAAGCGAAATAGAGAAACTGCATGCAACTATTGGCAAATTGAAGGTAGAAAACGATTTTTTGCAGCTCGTATCTGCCAAGTTGAAACTATAAAGAGGAAAGTGATGGTAGATAAGGATTATAAAGATTTAAGTGTTCGTCGGCAAAGTCAGCTATTGAATCTGAACCGCTCCAGCCTATATTACAAGGATTCGGAGAAGGATCAAGATAATTATTTAAGTAATAGAATAGTTGAGATCTATAGTAATTATCCGATATATGGTTACCGGCGAATAACGGCGATACTTAGGAGAGAAGTGGTAATTGTTAACAGCAAAAAAGTCAGGAGGTTGATGAAACTAATGAATTTGCAAGCAATTTACCCTTCGATTAATACAAGTAAAAGAAACCTAAAAGAAGCTATTTATCCATATTTGCTATCAGGGTTAGAGGTTATAAAGCCAAATCAGGTATGGCAGGTGGATATCACTTATTTAAGGGTACAAAGTGGTTTTATGTATTTGGTTGCATTAATCGATGTTTATACTAGATTAGTAGTAGGATATCGTTTATCAAATAGTTTAAATACAGAGAGCTGTTTGCTAGCGTTAGAAGATGCTATAGCTAAATATGGGAAGCCGTCGATAATTAATAGTGATCAAGGTAGCCAGTTTACCAGCGAGGATTGGATTAATGAATTGAGGAGATGCGTCATAAGCATCAGCATGACGGGCAAAGGCAGGTGTAACGATAATGCCCATATTGAGCGTTTATGGCGATCGTTTAAGTATGAGGGGTCGTATTTATACCGGTGTACTTCAGTTTTAGAGTTGAAAAATAATATCCCGAAATGGTTGAATTGGTATAACAATCAAAGGCCCCATCAGGCTTTGGAGTACAAAACGCCGTTTGAGATATATAGTGGATTTATGGATAAGTCTTGCGACTTACCCACAATTCCACTATTACCACAACAGCTACAAAATTATAAAAATAATATTTTTGTAGATAGTTTATGAAAATAATAGTCTCTCTATTTAAAGCTTTTTTGGTCTAAACATAGGGGCGCAGTTCATTATGAACCTCTTGTTAGCAGATTCTTTACCTCTTTGCAATCTTCTCCTTACTTGTGGGTAAAGATATGACAACTAAGTACGTGAGCACGCAAAACTTTGATAAAATAAAAAAACAATTTTTGGACGAAGAGAATATATAACTATATTCTCGCGATCCCTTCCTCTATTAAGGCTTGAGCTTTTTGGGCATTACCCCACCCCTGCACTTTAACCCACTTTCCTTTTTCTAAATCCTTATAATGTTCAAAAAAATGCTTGATACGATGTATTAATAGCGGACAAACATCGTCTAAGCTCTTGACTGAGTCAAAGCTAATATCCAATTTTGAAGTTGGCACTGCAATGATTTTTTCATCCAAGCCAGATTCATCTTCCATCATTAACACCCCTATAGGCCTGGATTTAATGACACAGCCAGGCATAACGGGATAATGAGAGATTACTAAAACATCCACTGGATCTCCATCATTTGCTAAAGTATGCGGGATAAAACCATAATTGCAAGGATAAAACATTGCAGTTTGTACAAACCTATCAACAAATATTGCCCCGGACTCTTTGTCCATTTCATATTTTACTGGGTCACATTTCATTGGGATTTCTATAATAACATTTATCTCATTGTCGCCAGTTTTACCTTTAATTTTATCAATTAACATATAGTTTACTTTCTTAATTAGTAGGGTTTTTTATTATACTCAAAGGATCACTTGAGTATACTGCTCGCATCTGAAGAGTTGATAGACGATAGAATCAACTTCAAGAAGAGCGAGGAGTGGCAAAGTCGAGCAGCGCAGCGTACATAAAGTACGTGAGCAGCCTCGATCTTTAGGGCAAGACGACGCCAATTCTTGAAGTTCAGCGAGTATATATATGCACAAATACCATATTATATTAATTGCTGGTGTAAAATAATTCTTCTATTAAACTTATAGCGCTTGCTTTCAAATTTAAGTCATAGTCTATAGTCTCATTTATTATCTTTTTAAGGTTAGAAAATTTTTTGATTAAGCAATTGCTAGAATTAAAAGGAAGCTGACTATAAATTTTGTTCTCTAATTGACTTAAAATAATATCGCAGTTAAGAGATTTTTTAGTAATTTTATTAACTAAATATAATAGACTGCAAGCAAAATCTTCCCATAATTCTTTATTTTTACCAGCCACTTCTTCTATAAGAGCTAATCTTATAGAAGGTTGAGGGCAGTCAGCTATATAGGTAATAAATTTAATATACTTATCGCTATTATCTAAATAATTTGGTAATTTGACATTAAACTTACAACATCTAGACCTTAAGGTAGAGATTATAGCCGCAGCTCTTGAAGTCACAAGAAAAATCACCCCATTTTTAGGCGTCTCTTCTAAAAGTTTTAAACAAGCATTGGCTGCATTTAAGTTCATCAAATCTGCTTGATAAATAATAGCTACTCTATATTTAGAAATAGCAGGGGTCTTATAAAAAAATTTATGCAATTCTCTAATTTGGTCAACCGAGATATCAGTAGCCCCTGCTTCTCTTAATATTAATTGATAATCAGGGTGATTTTTTAATTGCATTTTACTTAAGAATAGTTCAGTTGCTATAAATACATGCAAATCTTCTAAAGTCGCGGCTATGTCAGGTGTGTCAATCAGCCAACTATTATAAAACCTACCTTGCGCTAACCTAAATTTAAGATGTTCTTGTATCAATTTATGAGTATTCACGATGCTATCGACTAGAGGATAGGTTTTGATTATTTTACAATAATTTCACTGTCAAATATATTGTATAGTTAAAAGCAACTAGTGATATTATAATTATTATTCGTTACATGCTTCTTTAAATTTTTTACCAGCTCTGAATACTGCTTGCTTATAAGCAGCAATATGCATTTTTTCTCCAGTTTTTGGATTACGTCCTTCACGGGCAGACCTATCTTGTATTTCTAAGGCACAATACCCAATTATATGAAACCCTTTCCCCTGCTTAGCTAATTTTATCATGGTATCCAGAACCCAATTCAAAGCTTTTTCAGCAGCAGCTTTTGGGCGATCAGTTCCCTCTGTCATTTCGCTTAGAAATTCGCTTTTGTTTGCTGATTTTCCTTTATTCATAATATCGACTCTCTAAATAAATTATTAACATTTTGGACATATATTCAAGTAATAGCAGCACAAAAATAATGCTAACAAGCTCTATTAAACTTGATTTCTTACATTATAACAAACAGTTGTCTCACTGCAACCTAGACGTCCCTAGAATTTTTGAATATATTTATTTTACCATTTAATTTAAATAAAATTGTATCTATTTTACATCAAATTAGCTTTTTCTCCTTTTAATAGCATCTGTTATTTAAATGTTTCAGTAGATTTGGGATGCGGATTTTTGTGGAAAATATAAGCAAATTCTGTCTTACTTGATTAGACTTCCTATATCAGTCGAAAATATAATCAAAATAATTCCCTTACTCCCCGCTAATTTATAGTTAAAATTTTTTTATTAATATGAGGCTACATGCTGCCTTTCCCTCAAGTTTAGATAGATTTTTTTATTGTGGAATAGTATACATTATATTAGATCTCCTCCGCAGCTCGCATCAAGTGGGAATTTGAAGTAGGCTATTCAGCTTTAAGTCGCAACTCCCTAGGGTGCAGGTGAAGTTTTGAGTGCCAGGTCAACGTACAAATTCCTGGGCGATCGAGGTCCGAAAAAAGTCTATTAATTGTCCAAGCAGATTTAGAAAAGGTGTCCTTATAATATGTTGTTAAGTGAAATATGTATTACCAGGCCGGTATTTGCTACCGTTTTAAGTTTAATAATAATGATTTTAGGCGCGATATCTTTTACTAAATTAGATATTAGAGGGACGCCGGACATTTCCTTCCCAGTCATCACTATAAATGCCGAATATCCTGGTGCTGATGCGCGTTATATGGAACAAGAAGTGACGACCCGCCTGGAAAAAGTGCTCAAAACTGTCAAGAATATTGATTATATCACCTCTGAAAGCACTACTGGTAGTAGCGTTATTAATTTAACTTTTTTATTATCTACTGATATTGAATTAGCACTTAATGATGTTAGATCTAAAATCTCAAATATAAATTACTTATTGCCGCAAGATATGAAGCTGCCAAATGTCACAAAAATGAATTCTGATAATTTTCCTGCCTTATTTCTAAGCATTAATAGTGATATATATGACGATTTAACATTAACCAAAATTGTAGAAGATATAGTAAAAACCCCATTAGAAAAGCTTGAAACAATAGGTCAAGTAAATGTATATGGGGGTAAATACTACTCTATGCGGATAGAGCCTGACCCTGTTAAATTATACGAATATAAAATGTCCGTATTAGAAATAGAAAACGCCCTAAAAAAGCAGAATAAATATTATCCTGCAGGATTTATTCAAACAAATACTCATGACTTTATAGTAAGACTAGATGCTTCTTTAAGCAAACCTGAAGAATTTGCAAAAATTATATTAAAAAAGCAAGGTTCTACTATAATAAAATTGCAAGATATTGCAAAAATATATTTAGCCCCCCCCGATCCCCAAATAATTTTCCGATATAATGGTAAAAGTGCTATTGCACTTGGCTTAATCAAGCAATCAAAGGCAAACATTCTTAAGTTATCTAAGGAAGTTAAAGAAGCACTAGGCACTATTAAAGGAAATTTACCTGCTGGTACAGTTATTGATATAGCGTATGATGGCTCAGTGCCGGTAGATGCGTCTATTAAATCAGTATTTCATACTATTTTAGAAGCATTAATATTAGTGATATTAGTAATTTATTTATTCCTAGGCTCAGTACCTATTACTATAATACCATTAGTTACTGTGCCAGTATCGTTAATTGGTACCTTCAGCGCTATGTATTATTTAGGGTTTTCTATTAATATTTTCACCTTATTAGCTATGATATTAGCTATTGGCTTGGTAGTAGATGATGCAATAGTAATGCTTGAAAATATTTTTAGATATAACAAAATGGGGTATCATGCTAGGGAGTCAGCACTCCTTGCCTCTAAAGAAATAGGTTTTGCTATTATTGCGATGACTATTACCCTGGCTTCAGTGTTTTTACCTATAGCGTTTATAGACGGGTTTATAGGTAAACTATTTATTGAATTTGCTTGGACTTTAGCCTTTTGTGTTTTGTTATCTGGTTTTGTAGCTTTAACTTTAACGCCGATGATGGCAAGTAAGATGTGTAATGAGCAGAATACCAAGACTACCTTAAATTTCTTAATAAAATTTGAACAAATTATTAAGTTAACTCAAGAGAAATATTTATATTATTTAGATTTGACCTTTAAGAATAAAAAATATTTTATATTTATTATTGTGCTATCGCTAGTTATATTATGCTTCAGTTTGATGTTTATCCCAAAAATATTTGTCCCCCAAGAAGATGACGGATTTTTACAACTCTCTTTTACGGGGCCCGAAGGGTCTAGCCTGAATAAAACAGACAAGACTGTAATCGAAACTGCCACAATACTTAATTCATATCCAGATATATTAGGCTACTTAACTATCAGTGGAGGGGGCGGCAATGATAGGGCCTTTGGTTTTATCTTGCTGCAAGATTGGGGCAAAAGGACAATGTCTCAAAATGCTATCAAGGAAGAGCTGAACAAACAATTTGCTCACATAACTGGTATGACAATTTTTGCTATGAATCCCCGTTCTCTTGTTAGTGGCAACGCTAAAAGTCCTATTGAATTTACTTTACAAACCTCACTAGAATATGAAGAATTAGGAGCCCTAACTCAACAATTTGTTAACTCGATGAAAAAAAATCCTGTTTTTATGAACATTAATAGTGATTTAAAATCTTTTTCCCCTACTATTGAGATAATTGTTGATCGAGATAAAGCTTATCTTTATGGAGCAAGTTTGGAAAATATAGGCTCAACTTTACAATATTTAATAGCAGGTAAGCAAATAGGGGATTTTAGAATGGGGAACAACCTATATGACGTAACATTACAATATAGTTTAAAACATCGAAGCAGTAAAAATGATTTTAATAAAATTTTAATACCTACAAATGAGCCGAATAATAGCCTGCTACCCCTAAATGCGGTTGCTAGATTGCGTGAAACAGTTTCTATTAAATCTTACAATCACTATAATAATTCTAGATCTGTAACAATTACCGCAGACCTAGCTCAGGGGCAAAAAATTAAGGATGCAGTAACCGAAATAAATAAAATAGCAGATAAATTACTAGATAAAAGCACTACTATATTACAATATATTGGAGAGATAAAGCAAATGAAAGAATCCAATAGTAATATAATTTCTACCTTCCTATTTGCTTTATTATTTATTTATTTGGTACTTTCGGCTCAATTCGAGAGTTTTACAGATCCTATTTTAATTCTTGTAGCTGTACCATTCTCCATTACCGGAGGGGTGGTAACTTTATTCCTATCTGGTAATAGTCTTAATATGTATAGTAATATAGGATTAATTACTTTAATCGGTTTAGTTACCAAAAATTCTATTATGTTAGTAGAATTTGCTAACCAGTTAAGGAAAAAAGGTATGAATATTATGGACGCGATAATGCAAGCAGCTAGTTTACGGCTTAGGCCTATTTTAATGACAAGTTTAGCTACTATTTTTGGCGCAATATCTTTAGTTATTTCTTCAGGCGCGGGAGCTGCAGCGCAACATTCCATTGGATTAGTAATAATCGGGGGAATGAGCATTGGCACTATTTTTACTCTCTTTGTTATTCCAGTTTTATATCAAACTTTTAAAAAAGAATCGATTAATTTATGATTATACTAGGAATCGATCCATCTTTAACTGCTTTGGGCTGGGGGGTAATAAATTCCAGTAATCCTTTAAAGTATTTAGCTAGCGGCATTATCAATACCCGCGCAACTGAAGCAATGCATAAAAGATTAGCTTTCATTACCTCTACTTTAGATAAGGTAATAATACAGTACCAACCTAAGGTGATTGGAATGGAGGAAACGTTTGTTAATAAAAATAATGCTTCATCTTTAAAATTAGGATATGCAAGAGGGGCGGTAATGGCACTTATTGGCCGCTATAATATAATGTTCCAAGAATTTACTCCAAATATTATTAAGAAATCAGTGACCGGTTATGGTCATGCTGAAAAAAATCAAATATTACAGATGATTAAACTATTATTAGCGGACTCTTCTGTCGTTAACAATTTTGATGAGGCGGATGCTCTTGCAGTAGCTTATTGTTGTTGGGTCCATGCTACAAGTAAGCTGCTTTAAATAACTTATATAAAATACTATAATTATGATTGATAGAGCTTTATTAGATTTGGTAGAGCAAATTAAGGAAAAAATGGTTTCCCGCCATCTTACTATATCGGTGGCGGAATCATGTACCGGAGGGTTGCTCTCCTCTTGCTTAACTGCTATAGAAGGAGCATCAAGCTATTTTTCCCATGGTTTTGTTACTTATTCTAATCAAGCCAAAATAAGCTTACTGAATATTCCTAACCAAATTATAGAACAATTTGGTGCGGTATCTCAAGAAGTAGCAGAATCAATGGCGATAGGAGCAATGAATAAAGCGAAAAGCTCTATTGCAATAGCTATAACTGGCATTGCAGGACCGGGGGGCGGCACGCCCCAAAAACCAGTAGGAACAGTATGGATTGCTATTACTTGCCCAACTAAGGTTGTTTCAGGCGTTGCTCCTAATAAACAACAATTAAGAGAATCATTAACAAAAGCTGAAACATTTCAAGGATTAACCTCAATTAAACGCAATTTTATTACTAAAAGCTACCTATCTGTTTTGAGCCCTAGTAATCCTCTCATTCCCCCTTTAGATAATCGGCAAATGATCCGTTATCTTAGCTGTCAAAAAGCTCTACAAATTATCCTGCACCATATCACTTAAGCCTTTATTTACGCGTAATATACTACTCGTAACTGAAGAGTTGGTATACGATAGAATCAACTTCAAGAAGAGCAAGGAGGGTCAAAGTCGCGCACCGGAGCGTACATATTAGTACGTGAGGAGCGCAGTCTTTAGACACTACGGCGCCAATTCTTGAAGTTCCTAGAGTATATATTCTAAATCTGATTGGCTGAATATTACTGGGTCTTTGTTAATTTGTAATCTTGAATATAGTTGTTGCATAATATAGCAATTGATAGTTTATTTATTTGCAAATTTTTTAAGGTACCATGACTAATATGTCTAAAATCCTCTCATAGAAATTAATTTTTTCATACAAGTTAATTTTATTTTGATTAGTCAAATCAATTTAGATATAACTTAAATTATGTTTTAATTGGAGGTAGCAATTCTAGCGAAATTGCCCACTAGTAATTAAACAGACGAGTATCAACTTAATGAGGTAATTATGTCTAAAAATGTAGGTGATGAGGTTTCACCAGATCAAAATAATAATAAAATTATAGCGGCGTATGCTGATGAAGATCAGGCAAAGGAGATAGAGCAAGGTCAACAGAAGATTATGAATTCTTTAAAAGCGGATCCGAGAGACTATAACCGTACGTTAGAGTATGTAAAGCCAATATATAAAATTATTCAGGACCCAGCATTCTATTTTCAAGAGAAGCTTTATAAATCTGTTAATAGCATAAGTACGAAGGTCAGGGACGACGCTGCAAAACATAAGGATGCGAAGTATAGTGAAGAAGTATTATTCCTTACCAATAAATTAACGATAGTTGCACAACTCAGGTTGCGTGACTTTAAAGACACGAAAAAGAGCATAGAAAAACTAACTGCCACTGCTAATAAGTGGGACGACCCTGATAAAATTTGTCAGGTAGGGGAAACATTGGTGGAAATTCTCCCTATTTTAGAATCATCTTATTTTGAACCAAAACACAACAAGTCAGTTGAAGAATTAAAGGATTGCATAGGTAATAAACAAAAGATGTTAGTCGAAAAAATGATAGAGCATATACAATTTCAAAAGGATGTCATGCACTGGCAGGAAACTATAGCGTTAGCAATAAAATGGCTTAATTCTACCCAAGACAATAATGCTACTATATTTAAATTAATTGCTGAGGCTTATTATCAACAAACAGAGGGTCTAGATCTCCAAAACCTAAATCCAACAGGTCAAGAGGATAATTTTGCTCTCCTAAAAAATTCTGCGGAATATTGCCTAAAAGCATACCCAGGCCCGGAGGTAAAAGAAAAAGTAAAAGAAAATTGCCAGCTTGCTGTTAAAATAATGAATAAATTGGGAGAATTAAACACACCAGAGGCCACCAAAATTTCTCTAGAACTCAGCGAAAAAGGAAATAAATGGGCGGCAGAATCACATGATTCCGTATATAAACAATTTTTTGAAAGTTTAGAAAATATTAATAAGGCTTCCACCACTCAACTACCATCTGCTGCTACTTCTATGTATCCTAACCTCCTTACAGAGACTGCGTATACATTGGATACAGCAAATAATAATTTCTCTCCTTCTACCGCTACTTCCCCCATTCCAGCGGTGCGTAAGAATGTGGCTTATCCTGGGCTGTCAAGTTCTAGCCCTGAGCAGATAAATAAATCACTACCAACGAGTGGATCGCAAGATAATTTTAATGCTAACCCACCATCTCCACAACTACAGAATAGTGCACGTCCGCATTTAAGAAAGATAGTAAATACTTATAAAATGGAGCGTAATAATTCCCTTAACCCGGCTGAGCAAGAGCAACAGTACCCACATACATTAGCTCAGGTGGGCAAGGCCCTAAAGGAATTGGAGCTCGCTCCTCCGCAATTGCGGGCAGTGTTTCATAAGCTTTTGTCATCAAATAAGGATGGTAATGATAGAGATACGATTGATACGCTAATAGCACAATATACTTCAATAAATAATCTATTCGCAGAGGGAGACTCTACTTCACTATTAGGGGCACCATCTGAAATATAGAATAGCTATAGATTAGTTAACTTTAATGAGACATAATCTGAATTCAATATAATAAATTATATTGAATTCAGATTATAAAGAAAAAGATTGCCCTAAATACACTTCTTTGACTTGATAGCTTGAAGCTATTTCTTGGGGGTTACCTTCTAATAGTACCTTGCCATTATAAATAACATACGCACGATCTACTATATTCAGAGTATCTCTAACATTATGATCAGTAATCAAAATACCAATATTCCGATCGCGCAGGTGAGAAATTAAGTTTTTAATATCTTCAACTGCTAGAGGGTCAATCCCAGCAAGCGGTTCATCAAGCATAATAAATTTAGGGTTTGCAGCTAAAGTTCTTGCTATTTCTAACCTTCTCCTCTCCCCCCCAGATAGCCCTATCGCTAACACATCTCTTAAGTGAAAAATTGAAAATTCTTTAAGTAAATCTGAAGTTTTTTGCTCTATAAGTTCCTTATCATTTTCTAAAATTTCTAGTACTACCCTAATATTATCCCCCACAGATAATCCACGAAAAATTGAGGGTTCTTGCGGGAGATAGCTAAAGCCAAATTTAGCTCTTAAATAGATCGGCAGATGAGTAATATCATAATTATTATAAAATAACGTGCCTGTATCAGGATGACTCAACCCTATAATAATGCTAAAACAAGTAGTCTTTCCTGCCCCATTTGGGCCAAACAGACCTACTATTTCACCTGCTTGCAAATATAGAGATAAATCTTTTAATATCACTCTTTTGTTATAAGATTTCGAAATATTATTTACTTGCAGCCTGTCTATCATTCTATGAATATTTTTAAAAATCTACCTTATTCAGTTTCATATAATACACTAATTTCTCTGTTTTAATAATAATTTCATCATGTTGGATCATTATATTACCAGATAATACCAGCTCTTGTTTATCTAAAGAATATTTAGCTGAATCAGCAATTAATATTTCGTGGGTATTAGTCCTTTTAGCGGTAAGCTTTTGTGGCATCACTATATAATCAATAGCGGTTTTATTATTAACTTTTTTATAAAAAACTTTTAATTTAGTAGTTTTAACCATCATATCCTCAAACCATAGAATCACTGTCCCGGTAAAACAGGCTTGTTGCTTATCTTGATCAATGACTAAGTTATCAGAATTAATATGTAGTTTCTGTAAATTATTAGTTTTATCCGCCATTACCGGGTTAATTATTGTTAGGCATAATATATAGGCGATGCCTTGTAAAAATTTATTATTAAAACCCATGATGATACTTTACCTATTTCTGTTAAAGATTATATAATAGACTTTCTATATAAGTCAAAGATAGCCTTAGAAAATTGTAATCTTATTATAAAAATACTTGACTAAATTAGTAGGATATCCTAAACTTATAATTAGGAATAAATATAACTTTTCTATGCAATTGACCACTAAAGCAAGATACGCAGTAATGGCGATTTTAGAAATGGCATCTAAAGCCGCTAACCACCCGATTACTTTAGCTGACATTTCGCAACATCAACATATACCAATTAATTACCTAGAACAAATTTTTGCTAAACTGCGAAGAGCTAACTTAGTAAAATCAGTCAAAGGCCCCAAAGGTGGTTATATCATTAATTCAGCCTTAAAGGATCTCACGATTGCTAATATTATTGATGCAGTGGAAGAGAATATTGAAATGACTAGGTGTATGCGTAAACCTAACGCTAATTGTATGCCGAATAAAATTCAATGTAATAGCCATTATTTATGGATTGGCTTAGGTAATCATATCAGGGATTATTTTAATAATATCTCAATAGAAGATGTGTTGGTGTCAAATCAATATAATAAAACAGATTTAGTATAAATCACCCTTATGTTATACTTGGATCATAATGCAACTACTTGTTTGCATCCTAAAGTTAAGGAGCTGGTCGTAGATTTACTTGAAGGCCCATATAATCCCTCTTCTATCCATACAAATGGGCGTTATGCAAAAAATATAATAGAAACGGCAAGAATGCAGATTGCAAAATCTGTAGGTCTTGATATAAATAGCCGAGAATATGAGCTGATTTTTACTTCTTCCGGAACTGAAAGTAATAATTTATTGATTAATAGTTATATGGACGGAGAAATTTTTATCTCTGGAATAGAACATTTATCAATTTTTGCTCATACTAAATACCGTGATAATCTTAAAATTGTTAACGTTAATAACGATGGCATTGTTGATAGCCAGCATTTGGCAGAATTATTATCCGCAAGTAACAGTCACAAAAAACTTGTCTCTATTATACTGGCAAATAATGAAACTGGGGTTATCCAAAATATACAGGCATTAGTAAAGCTTGCAAAACAATATGGGGCGGCTTTTCACAGTGATTGCGTACAAGCAGTAGGTAAAATAGCTGTGAATATTAAAGAATTAGGGGTAGATTTTGCCACTATTTCTTCTCATAAATTGGGAGGATTGCAAGGAAGTAGCGTTTTGGTTGCTAAGCAAAACTATATGCTTAAAGCTATGCTAGTAGGTGGTGGACAGGAAAAAAACATTAGAGCAGGTACAGAAAACGTATTAGCAATTGCCTCTTTTGGTTTAGCTTGTGAAATAGCAGCGCAAGAAGTAAAACACAGATATCATAATATGAAAAAGCTGCAGGATTATTTGGAACTTAATTTGTTAACGTATCCTAACCTTACTATAGCCTCAAAAAATGCTGAAAGATTGCCCAATACTACTCTTATGGTAATTGCTGGAGGTGAAGCGCACACCAAATTAATAGCGCTAGATTTACGTGGGATAGCTGTAAGTATAGGTTCGGCCTGCTCAGCCGGAAGAGTAGGTAAATCTCATGTGTTGTCTGCTATGGGGTTTAGTGATATGGAGGCTAAATCTTCGATCAGGATTAGCTTTAGTCATGATCAAACCTGTCAAGATGTAATAACTTTTATTAATGCGTTTGAAGAAATATATCCCCGATATAGAGAGTAATTTAGAATGAATGAGCTAGAACAATTAAAAGAGCAAGTAAAAGCAGGTGGTAAGACGTTGCCGATCTATATGGATTATCAGTCAACTACCCCTCTTGACCCAAGGGTGCTAGAGGCGATGTTACCGTATTTTACTACTAAATTTGGAAACCCCCACTCTAGGAGTCACTCTTTTGGGTGGGAAGCTGAAGAAGCGGTAGAAATTGCTAGAGGGCAAGTGGCAAAGCTTATTAATGCAGAGCCTAAGGAGATTATTTTTACTTCTGGAGCAACTGAAGCGAATAATCTAGCAATTAAGGGAATTGCCAGATTTTATGGTAGTAAAAAGAACCATATCATAACTGCGGTTAGTGAGCATAAATGTGTATTAGATGCTTGCAGGCACCTGGAAGATGAAGGTTTTAAGGTAACATATTTGCCAGTTCAAGCTAATGGGTTAATTAATATAGAAACATTCAAGGATGCTATTCAAGATAACACTATGTTAGTGTCAGTCATGGCTGTTAATAATGAGACGGGAGTCATTCAGCCCCTTAAAGAGATTGGTAAAATTTGTAGGGAGAGGGGGGTGTTCTTTCATTCGGATATCGCCCAAGGATATGGTAAAATTGCAATTGATGTTAATGAATATAATCTAGATTTAGCGAGTATTTCAGGTCATAAAATCTATGGTCCTAAAGGAATAGGCGCTTTATATATAAGAAAAAAACCACGAGTGCGACTAGTGCCAATTTTCAATGGGGGAGGACAGGAAAGAGGGATGCGTTCCGGTACTTTACCTACTCCCTTAATTGTTGGGCTAGGGGTGGCGGCTGCAATAGCTTCAGCAGAGATGGAAAAAGATACTAAGCATGTAGAAGAACTTTTTAATAGATTTTATGAAAATATTACTAAGGAAATATCAGAAATTTATTTAAACGGTGATAAAGATGCTAGATATAAGGGAAATTTAAATTTAAGTTTTTCGTATGTTGAGGGCGAGTCCTTAATTTTAGCAATTAAGGACTTAGCAGTATCCTCTGGTTCTGCGTGTACTTCCTCTTCACTTGAGCCATCATATGTATTAAGGGCAATGGGTGTGGATGAAGAATTAGCGCATACTTCTATTAGGTTCGGTATAGGCAGATTTACTACTCGTGCAGAAGTAGATTATGCTGTAAAATTAATCACCTCTAAGATTAATAACTTACGGGATTTAAGCCCTCTCTGGGAAATGGTACAAGAAGGAATAGATTTGAAGCAGATTAAGTGGGCTACTCACTAAATTGGTAGAAAATACAAAAAATATAATTAAGGAGAGCAAAGTGGGATATACAGAAAAATTAATAGAGCATTATGAGAATCCCCGCAACGTGGGATCCTTGGATAAAGGAGACTCCTATGTGGGCACAGGGCTTGTAGGGGCTCCTGCCTGCGGGGATGTGATGAAGCTGCAAATTAAGGTGAGCAAAGAGGGGATTATTACTGATGCTAAATTTAAAACCTTTGGCTGTGGAGCAGCAATTGCTTCTAGTTCTTTAGTAACAGAATGGGTGAAAGGTAAATCTATCGATGAAGCAGGGTCTATAAAAAATACCGAAATAGCTAAGGAATTATCCCTACCACCAGTAAAATTGCATTGCTCTTTATTAGCGGAAGATGCAATTAAGGCAGCGATAGCTGATTATAAAAAGAAAAAATCTTAACGCCAGTAACAGTTATGCATAAGAATATTTTAATATTGACTGATAGAGCGATAGAGCAAGTTAAATTATTATTAGCTAAACGTAATAAGCCGGCTTTTGGCATTCGAGTCGGAGTAAAATCTGGTGGCTGCTCCGGTATAGTATATTACATAGAATATGCTGATGAGAAAAATAAATTTGATGAAGTAGTGGAAGTAAACAATGTTAAGATACTAATTGACTCAAAAGCCTTAATGTATCTTATAGGAAGTATAATGGATTATGTAGAAGATAAATTTAAGACAGGTTTTGCTTTTACTAATCCGAATGAAAAAGGTAGTTGTGGTTGTGGCAAATCTTTTAGTGCTTAAGATTTTAATTTCTCAATAGCCTTACTTCTTCCAAACTCCATTATTATTAGTAATTTAAAAGAAGCAAAATGATTTTCAAAGCCTAATAAAATTTCTGCTACTTTAGCCTGCTGCAGCAGGCCACTCTGAACTGCGCCCCTATGTTTAGACCAAAAAAGCTTTAAATAGAGAGACTATTATTTTCATAAACTATCTACAAAAATATTATTTTTATAATTTTGTAGCTGTTGTGGTAATAGTGGAATTGTGGGTAAGTCGCAAGACTTATCCATAAATCCACTATATATCTCAAACGGCGTTTTGTACTCCAAAGCCTGATGGGGCCTTTGATTGTTATACCAATTCAACCATTTCGGGATATTATTTTTCAACTCTAAAACTGAAGTACACCGGTATAAATACGACCCCTCATACTTAAACGATCGCCATAAACGCTCAATATGGGCATTATCGTTACACCTGCCTTTGCCCGTCATGCTGATGCTTATGACGCATCTCCTCAATTCATTAATCCAATCCTCGCTGGTAAACTGGCTACCTTGATCACTATTAATTATCGACGGCTTCCCATATTTAGCTATAGCATCTTCTAACGCTAGCAAACAGCTCTCTGTATTTAAACTATTTGATAAACGATATCCTACTACTAATCTAGTATAAACATCGATTAATGCAACCAAATACATAAAACCACTTTGTACCCTTAAATAAGTGATATCCACCTGCCATACCTGATTTGGCTTTATAACCTCTAACCCTGATAGCAAATATGGATAAATAGCTTCTTTTAGGTTTCTTTTACTTGTATTAATCGAAGGGTAAATTGCTTGCAAATTCATTAGTTTCATCAACCTCCTGACTTTTTTGCTGTTAACAATTACCACTTCTCTCCTAAGTATCGCCGTTATTCGCCGGTAACCATATATCGGATAATTACTATAGATCTCAACTATTCTATTACTTAAATAATTATCTTGATCCTTCTCCGAATCCTTGTAATATAGGCTGGAGCGGTTCAGATTCAATAGCTGACTTTGCCGACGAACACTTAAATCTTTATAATCCTTATCTACCATCACTTTCCTCTTTATAGTTTCAACTTGGCAGATACGAGCTGCAAAAAATCGTTTTCTACCTTCAATTTGCCAATAGTTGCATGCAGTTTCTCTATTTCGCTTGTAGAACTAGAGGAATTACCGTTTTCATAGCTAAACTTAAAAATATCAGCACCATTTTCCAAAAATTGTTTCTTCCACCTTGTCATTACCGACCTTGGAACTTGATATTTTGAGATTATTTCAGCAATACTCAAATCTCCTCGGATCATCTCTAGCGATACTTTAAACTTAAATTCTTTACTGTAACTTTTTGGCTTACTCATTTTCGACTGCTCCTATTTTATATTTATTTTAACATAAAATAGTCTCTCTATCACTGCTCTAGTTTTCGGGGCGCATTACGTTCTTTGAGTTCTTCGCTTACAATTACTTTGTGAATAGGCGCAAAAAATTGGTATAATTTCTTTAGCTTTTCCCTATACTTATTTATATCTAATAAATCTAGAGACCAAATAGAGGGGACCCCATATAATAGTTCTAGTAATTCTCTATTTTGTACTATATTAGCGAGTTTCATATGAGAAATCTCCCATCTATCGGTGGTAATAATAGATTGGTGAAAGACCGCTTGAAATAACGGTACGCGGTATTTGGGTTCATATCTGGCTTTAATATAATCGATAGGGGCTTCTACTGGCTTAAAAAAAATTTCTGGTCTAGCAGGGGGCCAGTATTTACCATATTGATCATGCTTTTTAGAAAAACTCCAATGAATAGAGTTATGTACAGAAAGGTTGCCATGAGCAAAAGCTATGTATGGCACTGCCCACCATGCAGCCGTCTCGGAGCCAAGAACCAATTTTTTACTTAAAGAGATATAATTCATTCTTTCAATTCGGTTTATACGATCCTGACTCTGAGTCATTGGGTGCAGGGGAGAATAATCATTAAATAATTCTCCAGTAGCATCGCAATCAAGAAAATATGAATTAATACCAGTGTTGGCAAAACTATCTATTCTTTTATATATCGTTTTATTCTTAGGATGTTCTGCTGCTAACGCTGCTGAGCCAAGATGGCAACCAACCCCGCCAAAACCAACATTTACTTTACCATCTTTATTTATTATACAAGACTGAGGATAATGCCCCGGAAATATGCTATTAATAGATCTAGCATTCTTAGGATTTTCCATAGTATGAAAAGAATCATAGGGGCCTATCAAATACCCCAAGGAGGTAGCTTTTTGTATCAATTCTTTTGTTACTAAGTTGCCGCCTATACGTTCGTCTTGATCATAGCCTAACCATAAATTGTGTAGTCCAAGGTCGTATAGCTTATCTATAGCTTCCTGAGTTCTACCAGTGCCCCAAAGGTAAATATGCAAAGCCCCATATAATTTCTCTATATTTTTATTAGCTATAGCTTTTTCTTGCAGGGTCTCTAGTTTCCCTTTTGATAACAAATATTTTTTGTATTCTAACGCTGGCGCTATAGGAGATTTCTCACCTATAGCGATACTCAATTTAAATTCAGGAATATTAATATTATCTGTTTTATAAAATTTATGCGCTAGCTGTACATATATTTTTTGATCTAAAGATAATTTAAAAGATAATTCACTATCTAAATCATCATGCAGTATATATACTGTTGAGCCTGCATCATGATATATTCCCCAAAAAGGCATTGTTAGGCTTTCATTAACCTGTAGTTGAGTATTGAGCAGCTGCTTTTGCCAGAATTTGTCGTGCTGGGGAATAAATAATCCTTCACTACTTGGATAAATAATTGCTTGGCTTTCGAGGGTATTGCCGCTTCTGGGAAATATTAACTCTTGTTCTTTATTACTTTCTATGTGAAAAACTAACCTCTCTTCTTGTAGAGATAATTTAATTTTAATACCATATTCAGGATAATACCAACTTGCATTGCTTTTATCGCATATTAATTCAGTAACGGAGCCTAAGTGCATAGGAGTATCAGCTAGCACTATCATATTTTTCTCCATAATTTTACTAGCTTTGACTAATAGAGTAGAGGGAGTAACTTCGCCATGCCACTGTTCCGTTGCAAATGAAACTTTTTTATCAATGCTTCCACAAGAAAAGGATGAAGCAGTACTATAAGAAAAAATTATTAAGAGGATCACTCCTAATCTATTTGCTATAGAACATGTATTTACTATGAACATGGGGAATTTTAATATGTTTACACAACCTAATTCTTGCGGCTTTTTTAATATAGTGCAATGTTTTTCTATAACCACTTAGCTCTTTGATCCTATAATTTTATTAATTCTGTTTTTTTGGCTAAAGCTTCTATTCCATTTAGGTCAGTAGCGGTAACCCATAATTGTAATTTTAATTCTAAGAAAAGCTCAATTAAATACCCTCTTCTTGCTTCGTCGAGATGAACAAAAATCTCATCTAGTAGCAAAATCGGCATAGCCCTATTTGCCTTAAGACAATAATTAACCTGAGCTAATATTAAGGCAACTAACATTGCTTTCTGTTCACCAGTGGAACAAAATTTTGCTAAGGTATTTTTTTCTCTATGACTGACCAGAAAATCACTCTTATGTACTCCAAAATTTGTACGGTTAGAGATTTTATCACGGTTACGTAATACTAGGAAATTCTGCTTGATATAATCCAGCTCTATCTTATTATTATTTAAAATCTTTTCTTCAATAATTCCATTAAGTGATAAAGTAGCTTTAGGAAAATTATTATCCAAATCGTCAATAGTTTTTTGTATATCTTGTAAAATTTTTAACCGGTTAATGGTAATTTCTACAGATAATTCTGCCATTTTACCTTCAATGACACTAAGCCAGTTGTCATCTATTTGCTCTTGCGTTAAGGCTTGACTACGCATGGTCATGTAATATTCATACTTAGACACCGCTTTAGCATGAGCTGGAATAAAATTATATACTATCCTATCAAAAAATTTTCTTCTATCACTAGTGCTAGCAGCAAATATACCATCCATTTGCGGAGTAAGCCAGACCATGGAAGTAAATTTACTTAGCTCATTGTTTGGTATTTTACTTCCATTAAATTCCACCACTCTTCTACTCGCTTCCCGCTTAAAATTGGTTATAATTTCTGCAGGGCCTAGCTTACTTTGGAATAAGGTATAAACTTCACAGTGATCTGCTAGCTGCTTGCATATATTTTCTAATTTTGCTGACCGTAATCCTTTACCAGGGAAAAATAATGATATGGATTCTAGGATATTTGTTTTGCCGCTACCGTTTTCTCCTATTAAAATAACAGAATTATTATCAACATTGATCTCAAAATGCTGGAAATTGCGATAATTTAATAATTTTAATTTATTTAGATAAATATTATACATTCCTAAAACTTATTTCAGTGAACAACTCATTATACCAACTTTTACAACAACAGTTTTAGGCAAGAAGCTTATAAAAAATTTATCCAATAGTTCTGCCCCCTCCTTTAAAATTCTGATGCGCCTTTTCTAGTTGTTTAATAAATTTTATAGGGTATTTCTTGAGATCGCTTTTAGATCCCCCCTCATATTTTTTAGCATAGTCAAGTCCACCTTTTATGAAATTATAAGCAAAATTTTCCTTTTTTGTTTCCCCGGCAATCCTTTTAGGGTTCATAAATTTGTATATTTGATACACAGCAAAATTTTTTATTATACGTTTTGTATCTTTTAGAATTTTATCATTTATAACATATAAATTATCTTTAGGTTTTAACAGCCCGCGAGTAGCCTCCTGGATTAATAGGGAGCGTTGAAAAATTAGATAGCGGCTGACTTCTGCTATATTATTGGCAATCAGTTTTTCATCGGCTTTAGGGTCTAATTCCTTAAGTTTTTTTATATTAAATTTTCCTAAATATTTCTTTATTATTAGGATAACCAGGGCTTGCAGTTTAGTGAGATCTAAGGTTTGCTCACTAAGGCAAGCCAAAATTTGCTCTATTTCTTGAGTAAAAGAATCATCGTTATTTAATGCATTAAAAATTTCCACCGCCTTTATAGACTCAAGCTCCCCCCCATAAGTAGCTCCCATTAATGCTTCTTTAATTTTCTCAGTTAATTCTTGTAAACTTTTGGGTTTCTTATCCTCTGTTTCCATTTATTAAGCCCCCTTTACTAATGATTAACCTATAAAGCCGCGGTGCTGCTCGACTTTGCCAGGTGCTCACTCTTCTTCAAGTTGACCTGCGTCTAACACCTCTTCATTTACGCACAATATATTGAAGTTCTTACAGGTCTTATTATGAATCTTATAAAATAAATTAAGAATAAGAAACAAAAATCTGACAAATTATCTTTCTTGGCAAGAAAAATGTCCCCGATAGGTCTTATATAAAATAATACCTCTTTGATTTTCCAGTAAATTTTTGCATAAAATAGCAGAATCTAGGGCTTTTTGTCTTTTAGTAAATTTATATTCTTTATTTAAACATAAATCGCTGATATTAATATTTTGCCATATAAGCCCGTCAAAAACCTTAGCTTTAATATAGCCACTAACCTTTAAGTTATCATAATCTCCTTTAGTGACACTAATAGCATCATCATTTAATAACAGCTTAATATCGCCTATCTTTGGATTAATTATTTCAGTAATATATTTAATATAAACTTTACCAGTTAATACTATCTGCCTAGGTATCATATATTAATTTCCTTTTATCCTATTTCCTGTTTTACAATAGACCTCTTGCATAACCTAATCTAATTGGTAATTTTGTCGTCGAAACTCCTCTCTATTCCTCACGTACGTCTATGTACGCTGCGGTACTCGACTTCGTTTCTCCTAAAAATTCTTCAATTATCTTTAGGTGATGCAAGAGGTCTATTTAAGTATACTACTCGTCTTTCAAAAATTATTTTTTTATTTTATCATGGGCTCATGTGCTCACGTACTGGCATGTACGCTGCGCGCGCTCGCCATTTAAAATAAAATCCAATTCTTGAAGTACGAGCAGTATACGCTGCAGTTTGGCACGCCTATCTCCTTCAAATTTCCTACGCGATGTGAGTTTCGGAAGCAGTCTATTGTATAGTGAATTCTGTGGAATTAGCAATAAAGTTATTATTAGCTTATTGAAGCTTTGTGCAGGAAATTTTTATAGCTTGATTTATGCGTATTTTATCTGCAAAATAGCCGAAACTTTTTGAAATATGTACACTATTTCAACAAAATTCCCACTATTTTTCGATTACAATACTCTATAAATCACTTCTATAAAAATTTCCTTCACAGAACCTAGTAGTGTAGTATACTCGGGAACTTCAAGAATTGGGGTGATGACTTTTTCTCAAAGGACGGCAATGCCTAACTTCCCGTATTCTTCGAGCAGCGATTAAGGGCATCTATCAAGCTTCCTGAGCTAATATTTGAGCTGTGTCTTAGGCATTGGGCTATACACTTATTTCTTTGGTGGTTTTGTTCAGGTATTTTTCCCAATTCTCCAGATAATTTGTCTAAATTTGCCTGAAGCTGAAAGTGTTGTGCAAGAGCTATAAGGTGCTCTTGTGAGGTAATTATTCCCTGACTCTCACTTTTTAATTCATTATCTCGTAAGATTCTAATAGCATTATTCAATAAAGGTATACTTCTAGTACCTCTTAAGGATTTATTCCCAAACCACACTAACGAGTCTACTATTTCTAAATCACTTATACTGACCCACGTAAGACACCCTGTCTCCGTAGCATTAGGTTGGAAAGAATTCATTGCTCGCTCAGACTTGAAGGAGGGTTCATAGATAATTGGCGATTTAGCCAATTTGCCTAAATCAATTAGATAATACGAAACTTTAGTATGTAGATTTGTTACGTTATCAATCCCATAATTATCTGCGTTATATATTTCTATAATCATGTCAGGAGTAACAATACCGTTATAACCAGTTTCTTCTTTAAATTCACGTATTACCGTATCAATTACATTATAATCTCTATTATATTTAATCTTTTGGGAGTTAAGATAATTTTTTATATCATCGGGGTTGAGATTGGTGATATAAGGGTTTTCTCTGACCGCCTTTTCATAATATAGGGTAATTCCTTTATTTATTTCTTCTAAATATTGTTTAGTAATATGTGGGGCGGTATTTTGAACCGTTAAGTTATCTGATAGACGTATTTCTACCCCTTTAGTGGTATTATCATCTTCAGCTTTATCTCTTACCTCTGCTTCAGCAAAAGATAAGGTGATCATTTTTGTTCCCTCTACCCCCGCCCCATGAGTATATCCCCCAATTTGATCATATTGTCCTACAAGTCCTTCTGCTATGCTATTTCTAACTTTTAGCTTCTCCATCAGCATCAATTTGTGTTCGCCCGTTACAGAATCTGTATAAGTTACTATCATTAAGGCTCCACTACCTTGTTTATCATAGGGGTGGGCGATGATTGAACGCCTGCCTTCTGGAGTGATATTATTATAAAATTCCTTACCAAATTGAGTAGCACTTTTGGTCGCCTCGACCGCAATTGCATCATTTAATGTTTGGTTATAGCGGAGCAGAGATTTAATTAAATTAAAGGCGAATTCTTGGTTATTCCTAGCATGCAATAACACTACACTAGGAGTGTAGTAATTATATAACAGTGTAATTACTACACCCAAAAATACTCCCGATAGAATTTTCGCAAAGTTATCTTTTTTGGACATTTTATTTTAATAATAGATATTAATGTTCAACAATCAGTGGGGCAGCCAATTCAGCTGCCTTAGTATGTATACTACTCGTCTTTCAAAAATTGTTTTTTATTTTATCATGGAATCACGTGCTCACGTACTGGCATGTATGCTGCGCGCGCTCGCCATTTAAAATAAAAAACAATTCTTGAAGTACGAGCAGTATACTCATTTGCGCAGCCTATCTCTTTCAAATTCTCTGCTGATGCACGCTGAGAAAGGACTCTATTATTTTTCTTCAAACTCTGAATCTGTAGATGTATCTCCTGGATTGTCAGAAGGCTGGGTTAAGTCTTCTTTATTATACTCTTTTAGTATATACCCTCGTCCCCACACTGTATCAATATAGTTGGTTCCTCCAGCAGCATCAGCTAATTTTTTACGTAATTTACATATAAAGACATCTATAATTTTAATCTCTGGCTCCTCAATACTACTATACAGATGATTTAAAAACATTTCTTTACTTAAGACTGTTCCTCTACGCATGACTAATAATTCTAGAATCGCATATTCTTTATTGGTCAAATGCACTTTTGTGCCTGAAACTTCTACCGTCCTAGTATCAAGGTGCATCGTGACTTTATCAAACTTAATAACTGATTCAGAATGACCTTTGGAACGACGGCTAATAGCATGAATACGCGCAACTAGTTCAGCACGGTTAAATGGTTTAGTTAAATAATCATCTGCTCCACTGGTAAGACCTTTTATTTTTTGATCCACTGTAGTAAGACCCGATAAAATTAATATTGGAGTTTTGACTTTAGCAGAGCGTAATCTGAGTAACACCTCAAGCCCATCTATATCTGGTAACATAAGGTCTAAGATAATTAAATCATAGTTATAGATTTTACCTATCTCTATACCCTCTGCCCCAAATTCTACTACTTCACAAATAATTCCTTCTGAAGCTAACGTTAGTTCAATAGAACTCGCTACTTCACTATCATCTTCTATCAGAAGTACTCTCATTATTCTCTTCTCCTTTATACAATTTGTTTTTTTATTTTTATCAGCGATACTTTTTCGTTATCACTGAGCATTTATAAACTATAAGTTAACAACGTCATCCTATCAATAATAAAAATATTATCTACCATAGTCAATTTATATGATCTAATTTCTTATCACTATTTTAATTTAATTATTAGGTTGAGTTATTTTTTAGCAAAAATTAATAGGATTTTTACCAATAACTCATTCTTAATATTTTTAAAAACCAGTTTTATTTTAAATAAACAGAACTAAAATTAAGACATTTTATTAAGCTGACACCCAGTGCGCAACAAGGTTTTTCGCTCACTTAGGGCAATATCAGGTTAAAGATGTTCTGCAGTCCTAATACATAATTTCTTAGCAGTTAGTATATAACTATTCATCCTTTCAGAATTGTTTTTTTATTTTATCGTGAACTCACGTGCTCACGTACGCTGCGGTTTTGCAAGAGAAAATGCCTATAAATCTATTCATTCTATAGAAATGTTTGCAGAACCTAGTTAGTGCTGCTGAAGTGCCTAAATTAAGACAATTTAATAGTCATTAATTTCCCTCTTCTTCTTGCAATTTTTTATTATATAATGTCCCAAAATCAATTGGGTCAATCATTAACGGCTGAAAGCCCCCATCTTGGGTTACATCAGAAATAATTTTTCTTGCAAACGGAAAAATCATTGCCGGACAATGAATCGCCAATACCATTTTATGCTGTTCTGTAGGAATATTAATTAAATTAAAAATCCCAGCATATTTTAACTCAACTATAAATAGCTTATGGTTTTCATTCCTAGCTTTAGCTTCTATACTTAATTCTACCTCATAAAAGTTCTCTTCCGGTAAACTAACAATATTAAGGTCCAAAAATAAGTCAATTTGTGGGTTACGATCTAAAGCTCCTAAAGAGCCTGGAGCGTTCGGATTTTCAAAAGAAAGATCTTTTATATATTGAGCATTTATAGAAATATGGGGCATTTCTTGGTGCTTATGTTCTGTCATAATTTTAAGTGTTCCTTATATTTACAAATTATTTAACACCAGCTTGCAAGCTGCTGACTAATGGATAAAGTTATAGCAAAGAAGCATATATTAGCTAATAGCACAACCGCAGTGAAGCTTAATAGCATAAGGTTTTAGCTTATTTAATTGCTTGTCCCTCATTACTGATAACTATCTTCTCTCCAAGTTCTTATATTCTTTTATCTTATTCCATTATTACTTCATTAGACCTCTTGCATAACCTAATCTAATTGGTAATTTTGTCGTCGAAACTCCTCTCTGTTCCTCACGTACGTCTATGTACGCTGCGGTACTCGACTTCGTTTCTCCTAAAAATTCTTCAATTATCTTTAGGTTATGCAAGAGGTCTATTTTATCAGCGAGTAAGTAAAACTAATATTTATATATCGTTTCCTTGCTCTTAAACTTAATTTTCAATTAAAATGAATTTCCTATAAAGCGTATAAGTAATCATTATATTTTTTAATTTTAAAGGGTCGTTCTTTTAAAATATCAAGGAAAATCAGGGAGTATATCGCTTAATTTTCCAGTTATAACAAATTACTAATCATTTCACAATCGTTAATTGAAATTATTTAAGTTATTGGCAAAGTAATCTCCTGTTGCCGCATATACTTCCCTTGCCGGTCAGCATATGATATATTACAAATTTGATCTCCTTGAAAGAACAAAAATTGACACGCACCTTCGTTAGCATAAATTTTTGCGGGTAAAGGGGTAGTATTGGAAAATTCCAATGTCACATGTCCTTCCCATTCTGGTTCTAAAGGTGTTACATTCACTATGATCCCACACCTAGCATAAGTGGATTTCCCTACACATACTACTAATACATCTCTAGGTATAATAAAATATTCTACGGTTCTTGCTAAAGCAAAGCTATTTGGGGGGATAATGCACACATCGACTTCTTTATCTACGAGGCTATGCTTATCAAAATTTTTAGGATCCACAATAGTAGAATTAATATTAGTAAATATCTTAAACTGCGTTGAAACCCTGGCATCATATCCATAAGAAGATAGCCCGTAAGAAATAATTCTATTTACCCCATTTATCTTAACCTGTGCTTCAGAAAAAGGGGCGATCATATTATGCTCTAAGC
Source organism: Candidatus Tisiphia endosymbiont of Beris chalybata (assembly GCF_964026555.1). Taxonomy (NCBI): domain Bacteria; kingdom Pseudomonadati; phylum Pseudomonadota; class Alphaproteobacteria; order Rickettsiales; family Rickettsiaceae; genus Candidatus Tisiphia; species Candidatus Tisiphia endosymbiont of Beris chalybata. The sequence continues at coordinate 1,310,002 of NZ_OZ032159.1, forward strand.
TCATTCTCTTAATCCACTTGTCCGACATAATTGCCATAGTAATTCATATTTAATTTCATTAAATAACTTCAGAATATAAATGATATAATTAAAAAATAAAAGTAATAAAATTTTTTATTAATCTTAATTAATAATCTTGCCCTATATGTTTGTTCATCATCCGTACTTCGTCACTCTTAATTCTTTCTCTAGCAATAGGCAGGGTAAAGCAAGGTTAAGAACCTTAAATTATCTAAGTCTCTAAAATTATAATATGAGCTGATAATTTTTTAACGTTAATTTAACGTTAATTTAAATGGCTAATCTAAAGTTTGTATTACCAGTAAGTGCGAAGCTTTGAAAATTAAAGTTAAACAAACCATTCGGTTTTTAACCCTAATTATAATATTTTTGATACTACTTAATTAACAACTAAATGTATAATTTGCGGCTATATTTAGGCAGAAATTATATTTATCAAGTGATAATTTTAACACTACAGATAAAAATACCGCAAAAATAAAATGTTATTTAACAATTTTAGCTATATTAAATTTAGTTTAATGATATGATGCACGATAGTTATAAATTCAATCCTAAGTAGCTTTTTGAAAAATATTCAGGAGTACTAGGAGAGATATACTAACTCGTACTGCAAGAGTTATAATTTTATTGCTGCATATGTATTTCTAGTATGGGAGCACATGTAGGCTCCAATAAAATACAATTCTTGAAAGAGGGAGTGAGTATATATTAAATCATATAAATATTTTAGGTATATAATGAAAAAATTACTAATGTTCTTAGGCATGACCTGTCTTAGCAGTACTGTTATTGCCGCTAACTGCAGTTTTCCTACGGATGCAGCAACCGATACTGAAATAAAATTAGAAGGATTCTATGGCTTTCAAGCTGGCTATAGTAAGCAAAATAAACTACAAGGTCTTGGTAAAAATATCACAGACAACAGAAAAAGAATTGCGTTTTTTACCGAAGCTGCTTTTTCTGCCACTATAAAACAAGAACTTAATAATGTGGTTGCTGGTGCCAAGATAGTTTTAGTTCCTACAACTAAGCCCAAAACTTCTGTAAGTGTTAACGGATCGCATCTATTCTTAGAAACAGATTATGGAAAAGTAGAATTAGGGTCTCCTTATGACGCTGGTGCTAAAATGCGTATTACTGGTTATAAAGTAATTGCTGCTACCGGGACCAGTTGGAATAAATATATACAGCTTGATAGCCCAAATATGTTATATCAAGGGTTAAAGCCAGATTTTGATACTTCTGATAGTTTTTATATGGAATCATTTTCTAATGGTTTTAACGATATGACCAGTAAAACAGAAGCGGCAAGAAAAATATCTTATTATACTCCTAAAATAGAGGGTTTTCAATTTGGTATTTCTTATACGCCTGATTCTGCTAACACTGGAGGAAATCGGGAGCTAAAAAATTTAGATATTAACGATAAAAATTTTAATAGTAAGTCAAAAACTGGTCTCAAAACTATTATTTTACCAAATGACAATGTAGTAATACTCAACCAAAATGTTAAAGATGCTGTTTCCGCAGGGATTTCGTATCAGCACGAACTTTTAGATGATGTGGCAATGGAAGTGGCAGTCACTGGAGAATTTGCTAAACCCGCACGAAAACTTTTAATATTAGATAATGAAAAAGATAAAAATATTCAAGAGGAGCGTAAACTATCAAACCTAAAAGCTTACAATATAGGTGCGGTATTAACTTATGGTAATTTATCTTGCGGAGCTTCATATGGGAGCTTAGGAAAAAGCTTAACTACTCCAGCGTATCACAAAGTTGGCCGGGCTACCGAATATTATAATGGGGCAGTTGCTTACACCCAAGGCCCGATTAAGACAAGTATTTCATATTTTAGATCACTAAGATATAAAAATACTACAGATGCTGTCAGTTTAGGTACTGAATATTTAGTAACTCCAGGTATGCTACCCTATGCTGAGATATCTTATTTCCAAGCTAAAGGCAAACCTGTTTACATGCTGGAGGCCCCTAAAACAAAAACTAGAGGTACTGTCGCTTTAATAGGTGCAAAGCTTAAATTTTAATAAATATTATTTTAGTTTGGCTTGTCAATTACCATTTTGGTTAAGGGTCTTTTAAGTATACTCTTTGGATCTCAAGAACTGGATTTTATTTATAGTGAATTTAGTTGAATTAGATACTAGGCGCGAGAAGAGAAGCCTAATACTATTGGTAAGCGAGGAGCAACAACGTTGCTGATTCAAATCAATTCACTATAGCAGAGGTGAGCACGTGGAAGTAACGTATTCGTATATGAGTACGTTACTTCTTAATAAAGTAGACTTCCTGCATCAGTCGAAAAAACTCTCGGGATTTTTAGGAAAAACAAAGCTGAGCATCGCAATGCATGGGAATGTACATGAGGAGCAGAGGCAAGTTTTGACGACAAAATCACCAACTAGATCAAACTGATGCAGGAAGTCTTTTATTGTTGAGTATAACTTTAGTAAGACAATGAGTTATTAAAGATGCTGTCCTCAATTAAGCATAAAGGATTTGCTGTTATTTTATCCTTCCCATCAGCTGCTGGCAAATCCAGCTTAGCCAAAGCTTTATTAAAAATTGATTTTAATCTAACATTATCTATCTCAGCTACTACCAGGAAAGCAAGACCTAATGAAGTTGATGGAATTAATTATTATTTCAACTCCCCTAATGAATTTGATAAATTAATTAGGCAAGACGCCTTGCTTGAATATGCGCATATCTATGGTAATTATTATGGTACCCCCAAGGATCCTATAATAAAACTTCTGAAACAAAATAAGGATGTTTTATTTGATATAGATTATCAAGGTATGGTAGCTATCAAGCAAGTATTAGAAAATGTTGTAACCATCTTTATATTACCGCCAAATCTTAACACCCTCAAACAACGAATTCAAGATAGAGGGCAAGACAGCAGGGAGGTAGTAGAATCTCGGCTAAAATTAGCTACTACAGAAATAGAATATGCAAAAGATTATGATTACATAGTGGTCAATGATAACTTTGAAGTAGCACTAAAAACAATTCACTCTATTATTATTGCTCAGCGAACAAATAGAGTAAGGCTTGATCTAGAGCATTTCTTATCCCGCCTAAAAACACCTCTTAATTAACGCGGCTTTGTTAACATTTCTATCTAATACACTGTTTGCACCTGAAGAGTTGCTAGACGATAGAATCAACTTCAAGAAGAGCGAGGAGGCTTAAAGTCGAGCAGCGCAGCGCGTACTAAAGTACGTGAGCAGCTTCGATCTTTAGGGCACGACGACGCCAATTCTTGAAATGCATCGAGTATACACTAGACCTCTTGCATAACCTAAAGATAATTGAAGAATTTTGAGGAGAAACGAAGTCGAGTACCGCAGCGTACATAGACGTACGTGAGGAACAGAGAGGAGTTTCGACGACAAAATTACCAATTAGATTAGGTTGGTCTACTCTAGTACTACAATGTAGTATTAGGAACTCCAAAAATTAGACTTCTTTCGAAACTCGTATCAAGCTGCTAATTGGGACAAAAAGTCTAGACTTAAATCCTTACCCCCACTTAATTACGCTGCTATTTGGGGGAGTCTACTTCCAATTCCTTGTGCGATGCGAGCTGCAAAAGAAGTCTATTTACAAATCCTGCATAAAAACCATTTATCTACGCTATGGTAATTTTACAATAGTTAAGAATATTTAATCTATCTAAAATAATATTACTAAGTTTTATTAAATGTATTTTAATAAAAAATAAGTTACTCTTTTTAATAAGGTATGAACAAAAAGTAATATTCTATTCATTATCTTAATACGAGACTTGCTGAATAAGACAAATTAGCCTTGGGAGATTTTTAGAAAAAACTAAGCCAGCTCCCGCAGGCGTACATAGAAGTAAGAGAAGAGCGCCGGTAATTTTCAATGATAAAATGACCGGCGAAATTGACTTATGCAGGAAGTGTAACATCAAATCATCAAAAAGGTAGTATTATGTCTAAACCAGAAATTAGATACATTATAAAAGAGAAAGCCTGCTTATCAAATGGCGAAGGTTTAAGTGGGCAGGGGCGGTTCAAGTCAGGTGAAGCATTAGTTGCGCAAGTTATTACGTATTCTATAGACATTGATCTTGACAATATCGACATTCATTATGTTGATCATAGTAATAAGGTCGGCTCAGGAAATTGGTTTATAAAAAGTAATGTGCAGAATCTATCTATTGGCTCTATCTTTTGCCCTCAAACTAACTCCCCAAGTGTTGTATTATTTAATAACGATAAGACAACTGAGATTTCACCCGAATTAAAAATTAAATTAACAGGTACCGGTAATTTACCTGCTGTACCAACTGATAATTATACTGGTTTTACGGATATTATTAGTACTAAAACTAATTTAACTCTAGAAGCAGATACGGTAAGTAAAGATATAATAACTTTAAAAACGCGTTTTGCAGGCGAAGGTTTTGGTATAAATAAGCTTAACGTTATCACTAAAATTAACCATGACGTTACAGGGCAGCAACTAAATAGTGAAGGGCGTATAGGAGTTCATGAAACTAATATTGGCTCAATCTATACCTTGATCATTGGAAATAATCTGGATGTTCACAATGAGGTGTCTTTAAAACATATTTCTCTTAATACTACAGATGGCTTAAAGAAATATAAAGATGCAGACCAGATAAACTTTATTAATCAAGAGTCTAGATTAATAATCGAAAATAATGATCCTGCAGAATACAGCATAGTTCTTAAAAACAATATAGATCCAGGGCTTAGTAAGTTTGGAAGTAGAGGAATAATGGAACTTAAAGGACGATTAAAAATTGAAGAAGGATCTTTTGGTACGCAAGAACACCCATTAAGTACTTTGGCGTATGATTCTGACACCGTCACATTTGCTGTTGGTGCAACGCATTTTGCCCAAAATGTTGTTAATTATACGCATGATAATATACAAATGCTAGGGAGTGAATTGAGTAGTGTAGGTTGTATAGAATAAATTGGCCAAACAATAAGCAGAGCTAACGAGACTAGACAAAATAACCTTGATAAGCATAGGTTATTTTGTCTAGTCTCGTTAGCGGGAATTTTTAGCCAGATTTTTCTATTTTCTATATGAAACAACAAGTAAATTTTTTAAAAAAAACATTTTTATTTATTACCATTAGTTCCCTATTAACGATTAACGATAGTATGGGGACAGTAATAAGACAAATCCTAGAAAGCGAGTCCTCCCTTTCAATAGGAAAAGGCCTTGATAACGAGGCGAACCCTTTTCTTACTAACTCTGCCCTCCGACTTGCAGCTGATAATATTACTAAAATAGATGCTACTGCAACAGCCATACAAGCCATCGATATTAACGGTAAAAGCACAAATCTTCCCCCTAGCCCAATTCTTCTAACTAATTTACAATTTATTGGGGACTGTTCTGTTGGTTCTGTAGTAAATTTGATTAATCAGAATCAAATCATAGTAAGCATAGGCCAATCTAAAGTTGAAAATCCACCTCAAGATAATATAGAATCAAATCTTACATTAACCGGTACTAATATTCCAGAATTCCAAGGAAAATTAAATGATTATAGTGGAATATCAAAAATTGTTTTTGCTTCTCGAGATTCTACCTTAAATATAGAGTCTGCTGATAACCAACCAATTTATTTTGATCGTAAATTGGCGTGTGGTGAAAGCAGCTTGGGCTCGACTTTAAATGTTATTTCTAATTTCTTTATTCGGGATCTAAATGGTGCGTATATACCTAAGATCAATATCGGATCTACTAGTAATGGGAATACTACTAAACCAGCAATATTGCGCATAAGCTGTGGTATAAAAGACATAAAAGAGCTAGAAGTTGTTGATTTTCACTTCTTGGTTAATGGGGGGGGAATTAATTTCGTGGATAAGGATTCAAAATTACAATTCCAAAATGATAAAGGGGACAAGCGTACAGTATATTTACATGACGACTTAGCGTCAGAAGATAATAAAGGTATAGTTGAATTCGACAGCATTGGTAGTGAAAGTACAATAATAATTTCGGACTCTGCGGTACCGGGGGGCTTTCCGCGCAGAGGAACAATTGGTAAGAGTGAGGAGGTAACAAAGGCTGATGGTAGCAAGGAGATAATAATAACAAGGATAAAAGAAGTATGTACGACAGGAGAGGGTCATAATATTTTTAATATACCAATTTTTGCTGGAAGTGTTGAAGCTTACTCAAGGAATACAGTGACTAGTGAACTTATTTTCAATAAAGAAGTGACAGCAGATATTAATTTTCATGATGCTAGTAAAATGGTGGCAAAGGCTAATATCATAGGAAATATAGATTATAGAAATCTTAATGCGAATGTTACGATTGAGGATAACAAGACAATTAAGGGTAATGTGATTAGTACCGGGGGTAAGAACGGAGAATTAAACTTTCCAGTCGGGGGAGAAGTTACAGGAAATATTGGGGATGAAAAAAATGGAATAAAAGAGGTGAATCTAGCCAAGGGAACATTGAAGTTAGGTAATGCTAGGGCGGATATTAATTTTAATGGAGATAGTACATTACTTGCCAATGGTAATATTACAGGAATTTTAGATTTTAAAAATTCTCATTCTAAAATTATATTGGCTAAAGATAAGAAAATTACCGGTGAGGTAGTCAGTAGTGGTGGCACGAATGGAGAAATAAACTTTGAAGATAGCGGAGAGGTTGCTGGGGATATTGGCGCTTCAGATAAGGAAATCATGAATGTGAATATAAAACACGGAACTGTAAAATTAGCCGATGTTAATGCTAAAAATATTAAGCTAGATGAGGGGACTGGAGATGAGAGGACTGTGGAATTTGCTGGTAGCAATTTAAGAACTATAGATGTGCCTTTGGTAACTGTAGATAAAGATCCATTAAAGAGATCTATAGAACAGTTTCACTACAAGACCCGAGTAAATGTTGATCAATTTAATATGCCTGTGAATGTGCTAGCTAAGTTCAACAATGCAGCTTTTATTGAAAAGCAGGTACAGGGGGGAATTTTAGAATTTAACGATGATGTATGGCTGAATAATGGAATAGTAAAGGCCAAGAAAGTGACCTTTGGTGCTAACAAATCGGCGTTTCTAGTAAAAAATATTGAAGCTAATAATATTATTGCGGATCAAGCTAAAATAGTAATATTAGAGGATATGAGCATAACTGGGGATTTGGCTGCTAACAATATGGCGCTTGACTTAAGCAATAAAATATTAACTGTTACTGATACTAAAAAATTTAGTGGAACCCTGGAAATTGATAGTAGTTATGATAGTAGTAAACTTGAGGGCGGTTATATAAATATCATTGACGGGGCTAAAATACAATTTTCTGAAGTAGAGAAAATGATTATTAACGTAACGATTAAGTCAAATATTGATCAGATACCAATAGGCACTAAATATGCCTTAGTACGGGTAGGAAATAATGGTAGAATTGAAGGTCCGCCAAAAAGTGTAGTATTAAATGTTAAGGACCAAAATCGCTTTACTGAGTGGGAAATAGATAAAGAGGGTAAGAATTTATTTTTATATAGTAAGTTAGAGGAAGAGGTGACGACTGACCCTGTGGTTGTAAAGCCTGACCCTCACGAGGACGCTACAGGTACTGTGCCTACAGTACCGACTGAACACACTGACCCTGTGGTTATCCCTGAGCCTCCCGTGGAAGTACCGACTGATCCCACTGACCCTGTGGTTGTAAAGCCTGACCCTCACGAGGACGCTACAGTTACTGTACCTACCGTACCGACTGAACATGTTAATAGCTCTATAATTGGTCTTGGTGGTAGCGATAGAGGAGAGTCTTGTCATAATAATGGAAGTTGTGATACTAGGGTTACCCAGAATTTAAGCGCAACTAGCGAGCAACAAAAATTTGCTCAGCAATTAGGAAATGTTGTAGACCATAATAGTGACGCTGCTAAAGTAAAGCATATGTTATGCGATATGGCAAAAGGACATCAAGGAGCAGAAAGTAGAGAAGTAGTAAATAGGCTTACTTCTCGTACTCCACCCTCATCTACAGTAATGAATTTCTTAGTCTTGGCAGCTACTCAAGAAATACATAATAGAATATCAGAGCTTGGTAAGTTGTTACGCACCCAGAACCCAATCATTCAAGCGGCGGGTGATGAAGTAAGACTAAGAAGCGGAGTATGGATTAGCCCGTTTTATAGTCAAGCAAGCCAAAAGATGAAAAATGACATTAGCGGCTATAAACTTAAAGCTAGTGGGGGGATGTTTGGAATAGATTATCAAATTAATGATAATTTATTGATTGGAGGAGCTTATAGTCGGAGCCAGGTAGTAGTAAGCCATAAAGATATAAAGAAGGGAGATAAAACTAAAGCTAGGGTGAATATATTTTTATTATATGGTCTACAACATTTAACAGATAAATGGTACTTAGAAGGCATAATATCTTATGCTTCAAGTAAGGTCAAAAATAATGAAGGGCGCAGGGCATTGAATAATCTAGAAAGAGCTATCGGACGTTATAATGCTATTAGCTATGGAGGACAATTAGTTGCTGGTTATAATTACCCAATTGGTAATACAGATATTACCCCGCTTATAGGCCTGCGGTATACAAAATTTCATGAGGGAAATTATCAAGAAGCAGGAACAGCATGTCAAAACTTAACCGTCAAGAAACGAGTATATAATAAAACAGAAGCATTAGTAGGTATGCGGGTCTCCACGACTATTATAGAACAATGAACTGCGCCCCTATGTTTAGACCAAAAAAGCTTTAAATAGAGAGACTATTATTTTCATAAACTATCTACAAAAATATTATTTTTATAATTTTGTAGCTGTTGTGGTAATAGTGGAATTGTGGGTAAGTCGCAAGACTTATCCATAAATCCACTATATATCTCAAACGGCGTTTTGTACTCCAAAGCCTGATGGGGCCTTTGATTGTTATACCAATTCAACCATTTCGGGATATTATTTTTCAACTCTAAAACTGAAGTACACCGGTATAAATACGACCCCTCATACTTAAACGATCGCCATAAACGCTCAATATGGGCATTATCGTTACACCTGCCTTTGCCCGTCATGCTGATGCTTATGACGCATCTCCTCAATTCATTAATCCAATCCTCGCTGGTAAACTGGCTACCTTGATCACTATTAATTATCGACGGCTTCCCATATTTAGCTATAGCATCTTCTAACGCTAGCAAACAGCTCTCTGTATTTAAACTATTTGATAAACGATATCCTACTACTAATCTAGTATAAACATCGATTAATGCAACCAAATACATAAAACCACTTTGTACCCTTAAATAAGTGATATCCACCTGCCATACCTGATTTGGCTTTATAACCTCTAACCCTGATAGCAAATATGGATAAATAGCTTCTTTTAGGTTTCTTTTACTTGTATTAATCGAAGGGTAAATTGCTTGCAAATTCATTAGTTTCATCAACCTCCTGACTTTTTTGCTGTTAACAATTACCACTTCTCTCCTAAGTATCGCCGTTATTCGCCGGTAACCATATATCGGATAATTACTATAGATCTCAACTATTCTATTACTTAAATAATTATCTTGATCCTTCTCCGAATCCTTGTAATATAGGCTGGAGCGGTTCAGATTCAATAGCTGACTTTGCCGACGAACACTTAAATCTTTATAATCCTTATCTACCATCACTTTCCTCTTTATAGTTTCAACTTGGCAGATACGAGCTGCAAAAAATCGTTTTCTACCTTCAATTTGCCAATAGTTGCATGCAGTTTCTCTATTTCGCTTGTAGAACTAGAGGAATTACCGTTTTCATAGCTAAACTTAAAAATATCAGCACCATTTTCCAAAAATTGTTTCTTCCACCTTGTCATTACCGACCTTGGAACTTGATATTTTGAGATTATTTCAGCAATACTCAAATCTCCTCGGATCATCTCTAGCGATACTTTAAACTTAAATTCTTTACTGTAACTTTTTGGCTTACTCATTTTCGACTGCTCCTATTTTATATTTATTTTAACATAAAATAGTCTCTCTATCACTGCTCTAGTTTTCGGGGCGCATTACGCAAGAGAGGAAGCCGGTAATTCTAGTACCTGAAATATATGGGATGATTAATTATGATTTAACAGGTAAATCACTGCCAATCAAGGCCACCCTATCAGGAATAAATGAAGCTTTACCGACCAAAACCTTTAAAGCCACAAAAGTATTTTTGAACTGTGGAGTTGGTTTAACTGCTCAATATAACAATACCATTGAATATGGCATAAAATATAATGCAATTATTGCGAACAAGTACCTAGCCCACTATCCTAGCTTAAAACTTAAAATATATTTTTAGTTGCAGGTATACTCTTGCGCTTCCCAGAATACGAGTAGTATAATTAGACATTTTCTTTGAGCCAAATTAGCAATTTTTTATACCAACTTAAATTAGCGGTATTTCCTATATTAAAAGAGTTTTTTTGTATTTTTAAGAATTGATTTTTGACCATCCCTATGGCAGTAGAATAGATATAAGGATTATAATCTTCGGTAAAACCTTCTAATATCTCTGGCTTACCAATTCTTACTTGTCTTTCAAAAATTTTACTTGCTAGCTCCTTTACGCCCCGTAACATTGATCCACCGCCAGTTATCACAATACGGTAAGCTAGGGTATTATCAGCAAGAACCTTACTATACTCTGCTTGCACCATACACAATATTTCTTCTACCCTTGGGTTTATTACCTCGGCAAGATGCTTTGAAGTAATCATTGCTCCTTCATTATCTGTTAAATCTATACCGTTATCCTCTAAGTGAATAATATTATCTTTATCAAAAGCTGAGGGTATAGCATTACCATATAAAATTTTCAGCTTTTCTGCGGCGTTAATAGTTATGGAAAACACTTTGGCTATATCAGAGGTAATGTGAAAACTTCCTATATTTATATATCCGGTATATATTAATTTACCAGAAATAAATATCCCCAAACAAGTAGTTCGAGCCCCCATATCAATTACAATAGAACCTAATTCTTTTTCATCTGTAGTAAGGCAAGCTAAGCCTGAGGCATAAATTGCCAGCACTATATTATTAATTTCAACATGGCATTTTGCAAAACAATTAGTAAGGTTTATAAGCATATTAGCGCTTGCAGTAATAATGTGTAATTCACATCCTAACTCTTTACCATACATGCCAATTGGGTCTTCAATAGTATTATGATCCAGTTCAAACCCTAAGGGGAAATAATCTATTATCTCCTGATCTTTAAGTTTTAATTCACCAAGGGCTTTTTGGACCAACCTTTTGACATCTTGTTCTACAATTGGTTGGTTATGTGAGAGCTTTATTTTACTATTTATATAATAGGACTTAGTGCCATAGCCTGTTAAGGATACAGTGATTTCTTTAATATTCTTTCCGCAATCTTTTTCTAATTCATAAATAGCTCCAATAATGCTATTTTCTGCCCCTTTTATATCTAATATAACCCCTGATCTAACTCCTTTCGAATGATATAAATTTTGACTTACTATTTTTATTTCTTCTCTTTTATCAATATATGCGGCAATAGTGGCTATTTTGCTACTACCAAGGTCAAGAGCAATAAAATTAGATAATTTAGATTTCATAATTTACTTAAATCTATAATATTTCCAAAAGATAATTGGTAGGGGTATACTTAATGGATTTCAAGAGCTAGATTTTATTATTTTTTCAAGGATTTAGGTGCTCATGTATATTACTTTCATGCCCCTACTGCTCAAAATAGAATGAGCGTCCTTGAGGTTACGAGAATATATACTGCTCGTACTTCAAGAATTGGATTTTATTTTAAATGGCGAGCGCGCAGCGTACATGCCAGTACGTGAGCACGTGAGTCCATGATAAAATAAAAAAACAATTTTTGAAAGACGAGTAGTATACTTAATATTTTTCTACATAAGCCTTACTTGAATCTCTTAAATCTATTACTTTATAATTCTGATTAAATAACATATTTTCCTCATTTAGCTTTACAAGGTAGTTTAAGGCGTGCTTAAAATCGGCATCTGGCATTTTTATTGTAATGTTCTGCTCTAAATTGAGATTCCAGCGCCTTGACCCATATCGTACTGCAGAGATAATTTTTGTCTTTAATGCCGGGCACGGCTCCAAATACTCAATTAATTTGCTAGTATTAATATTAGCATCTGAACCTACCACGTGCAGCAGATTAGAGAAATTCTCTATATTATTAGTAATTTTATATCCTTCTTCATCAATAAGCGAAATTTGACCATTAAACTGCCAAATAGCAATAGGGACCCGTTCAACTAGCCTAATATAAAGCGTACATGGCAACCTGCGTTCAATAACTGTGACATTTTTTACCCAAGGGTTACCCTTTAAACTATTTTTAATTAAAGCTAGATCTAAAGAAAAAATAGGAGTACCTTTATCAGCATTTAAAGTAGCCAATATATCTTCTTCATTAATATTATCTTGTCCTTCTATTAAAACATTTTCAAGTCTAAAACCTATATCTGAAGTATACTCATAAATATTTTGAGTGATTTCCTGTTTTATAGTACTAAAGGAGGAGGTAAAGAAAAATAGACACAAAAAAATTAGCAAAATTATTTTAAAGCACAATATTAATCTAATATATATTAGAGCAAACTTTCGGCGCAAAGGAATATTAATTTTCTTTTTCTTAGAAACATTTTTCTTCTGCGTCATGTCTCAAAACTTGCTGTCTTAATTATTTCTTCTACTAATGAAGTGAAATTTATTCCTTGTAAAGCAGCTATTTCTGGAACAATTGATAATGGCGTCATCCCAGGGTGGGTATTAATTTCCAATACAAAGAACTTATCGCTCCTTTGATCAAAAATAAATTCTACCCTTACTACCCCTTTACAATTCATAGTATAATATATTTTCTCGGATTCTTTTAATAATTTCTCATAAATAGCGGGAGGCAAGGGAGCTGGGCATAAATGTTTGGCATAGCCTTCTGTATATTTAGTATCATAATCATAAAAACGTCTTTTTAGCAGCTGTATTTCTAACACTCCTAATCCTTTGCCGTTTAGTACGGCCACCTGTACTTCCCTACCTTTTATATATTCTTCCACTAAAATCTGATCACCATAAGGAAAATCGTAATTAGCAAAGTTAAAATCATCTTCTGGTAATACTATCTCTACCCCTATACTGGATCCTTGAGCTAGAGGTTTTATAACGTAGGGCCGGGGCATAGGATCATTCTTAATATTGCTAGATTTATTAACCACAATACCCTTAGGGGTATTGATAATATTCGCAATAAACCAAAATTTTGAATAGGTTTTGCTAAATGCTAAAGACGAGGCAAAAACTCCGCTATGAGTATAAGGAATACGTAAAATATTTAGTAAACCAGGAAGACAACCATCTTCTCCATAAGTACCATGTAGGCAATTATAAACAATATCGGGTTGTATTTCTAAAAGAATGCGGGCAATATCTACTCCCATATCTATAAAAGTTACCTTATACCCAGCTTTGATCAGGATTTTGCCTACCTCCCGTGATGATACTAAAGATACTTCACGTTCAGCTGACATCCCTCCCCCTATTAGGGCTATATGCTTTTTTCCTTCATTATTTAATAAGGTTACTTTAGAATTAGCAATAAAACTAGTAGTATATTTATTCATATTTTCCTATCCGCTTAATCTCCCATTCCAAGCTGATTCCACTATCCTGCAGTACCTTCTCTCTAACCAAATCCCCTAAAGTCTCTAAATCATGAGCAGATGCATTTCCGTGATTTATCATAAAATTACAGTGTAATTTAGATATTGACGCTCCGCCAACTTGATATCCTCTCATCCCCGCTTTATCAATTAATTGCCATGCTTTGCAATCTTTAGGGTTGGCAAAGGTGCTACCTCCTGTCCGTTCTTTAATAGGCTGAGTAGTCTGCCTAACGCTACTTATTGTATTCATCGTGGAGGTAATCATCTCCTGATTCCCTATTATTCCTTTTACAATAGCCCTAATTATAATCAAATCATTGGGTAAATTAGTACCACGATATTTAAAGCCTATTTCTTCATTAGTAATAGTTATAAACTCTCCTTTTGCAGTTATCGCCTCAATACTTAATATAATATCCTTAAATTCTGAATTATACGCTCCCGCGTTCATTACCACCCCGCCGCCAACAGTACCGGGTATCCCAATTAAAAATTCAAAGCCACTAATTGAATTTTCTTGGCTGAATTTAGCAAGATTAAAATTTAGGCAAGCCCCTCCTACGGATATTGTATTATCAGGCATTAATTCTATATTAGTAAAATTTTGTCCTAATTTTATTACTACTCCCTCTACCCCTTTATCTCTAATAATAATATTGGAGCCGGTACCTAAAATAGTGACAGCAATATTTGGGGGTTTTGTTAATAAAAAATTCGCTAAGTCATGAGAATTAGCAGGCTTAAAAAAAATTTCAGCTTCCCCCCCTACTTTAAACCAGGTTAGGTGTTTTAGAGGATAATTCTTTCTATATTCTCCTTGCACTTCAGGTAATTGCATCATGGATCTAATTTAAATTTTTTAGTGATTACTCTAGGTTCTGTGAAGGAGCTTCAAGAATTGGCGTGCGTCTGCGCCCTAAAGATCGAGCTGTTTAAAGTTGGCAAATTGCCCGGCCAAACTATTAGCCCAGCTAGAGATACTTCCTGCTCCCATCATAATGATAATATCTCCAGGCATTGCTTTATCCATAATTACTTTAGGGATATCTTCAGGAGAGGCCAGAAAGGAGGCCTTCAAGTGGGCGCCGCTATTCTGAATTTGTTCCACCAGGCTTTTACCAGTTATGCCTTCTATTAATTTCTCGCCTGCTGCATATATATCAGTTATATATAGTTGATCCGCTTCACTGAAACAAGTAACAAAATCATTAAACAAATATTGCACTCTCGAATATCTATGAGGCTGAAAAATTGCTATAACTTTACCATTTTGTTTATCGGCAATATTTCTAGCAGTCATAAGGGTAGCTTTTACTTCCTCTGGATGGTGAGCATAATCATCAATCACTGTAGCCCCGTTATATTCCGCAACTTTGGTAAATCTTCGTTTCACACCTTCAAAATTACTAAACCCATCCTTAATGATTTTAATACCAAAATCAAGTTCTACAGCTACCGATATAGCTGCTAAAGCATTCAGTACATTATGTCGGCCCGGGGTAGGTAACGTAACTTGCTCTATAGTGATAGTCCCATTGACATTAGGGAGGGTGATTTTTACATCAAATGTAGATGAAGCAATACCAAAATCTAAATTAAATGCTTGTATATTGGCATCTTTAGAATCTATCCCATAAGTAATAATTTTGCGATCTAGGATTTCATCTACTAAATTCCTTACTACCTTATGATCAATACAAGCAACTGCAAAGCCGTAGAATGGCAAATTAGTGACAAAACTTCTAAAAGCTGCAATTAAGCTATTAAAATCCTTGTAAAAATCTAAATGTTCAGGATCAATATTAGTGATCACCGCAATTGTTGATGGTATATGGATAAAAGTGGCATCTGATTCATCAGCTTCTGCGATTAAATAACTTCCTGAGCCAGTATATGCATTAGTAAAGCGGTTATTAATAATACCGCCATTAATAACGGTAGGGCAAAGGCCAGCTGCCTCAAATAAACAAGCCACAAGTGAGGTGGTAGTAGTCTTGCCATGTGATCCTGAAATTGCTACCGAACATTTTAACCGCATTAATTCAGCTAACATTTCCGCTCGCCTAATTACCGGTATTTTTCTGCGCAACGCTTCTTGAATTTCAGGATTATCTTTATTGATCGCAGTGGATACCACTACATATGACACATTAGTAATATTCTGGGCATGATGGCCAATATAAACCTTAATCCCGCTATTTTCTAATCTTTTTGTGTTATAATTTTCAGCGATATCAGAACCTTGCACTTTATAACCAAGATTATGTAATATTTTAGCGATTCCGCTCATACCAATTCCGCCGATACCCACAAAATGGATAGTGTCAAGTGTACCGTTTATTTTTTTTAGCTCTAATAGAATCATTGTCTTTCATGAATAAAATTGATATATACCACTCAACTTTGCTAATTGTTTTTTTATTTTATTGTGAACTCACACGTTCATGTACTACTTTGTACACTGTAATTGCTTCTCACACCATGTCAAATAAAATGAGGGCTCTTGAAATCCATTGAGTATAGTTTATTTACTATAAATATATATCATTAAGAGTAAACCTAATAAATGCTAATCTTTTATTTTATTAGTTAAAGCCGGGGCAAAAAAATCTCCTTGCATCCCATCAACTTTTAAATCGATCAGAAATTTAGCTATCTCACCATTTTCCACAAATTCTGCTACCGTAATAGCGCCTATCTCTTCAGAAATTTTTATTAATCTAGAAATAAAAGCTTGTGATTGTGCATTACTGGTAATATTACGTACATAGCTACCATCTATCTTAATAATATCTATTGGTAAGTTTTGTAATTGATCAAAAGAAGTAAAACCACTTCCAAAATCATCTAAAGCAAATTTACAGCCAAATTTCCTCAGTTTTAGCATGAAAGAGGATATTTGTTCATAATTATTATTAAAAGTAGTTTCCGTAATTTCAATGATTAGCCTTTCTGCTACATTATAAGTTTGTAATAGTTTTTCTGCTATTGCTAATAAGGGAGGATCTAATATACCAATATTAGAAATGTTCACTGCTAATTTTAGATCCTTATTGGCAGCTAACTCCTTAATTGCCATTTCTAAGACTATTTGATCTATTATAAAAATTAACCCTTTCTTTTCCGCTTCTAGAATTAGGCTTCCTACGGAAATTAAGTTATTTTTAGCATCAGGGATTCGTAGTAAACATTCATAATAGCTGATGCTCATTGTTTTACGATCAATAACAGGCTGGTAAGCAAATACCATACTTTTATTGCATAAGGCCCTCCTCAAAAGATTAAGTTGCCGATTAGCATTTTTAACAGCTTGTATGTTATATTGCTTATTATCATATTCCCGATAATATAACTGATCGCCTTGATAAGAAAGTAACCAATTTAATAGCATATATATTTCTTGTGCATTTCTACTGATTTTAGGAAATTCTATACTAGCAATGCCGCAGCCTATATAAAAATCTGCTTGAGCATTTTCAACATAAAGCTGGGATAATAAATGGATTTTTAGAGCAATTTCACGTACTAGCTGTTGTTCTTTTATAGGTAAAACTAGTAAGATTCGATCTGCTGCTATTTGTTTATATATTGAGATGTGTAGATTAGGTTTCTTAGTAGTTACATTACTTAATAATATTAAGGTTGATAAATATGACTCTATACTTCTGGTGCTTATACTCCGGAAATACTTATCTGATTTATCCCAAGTAATTAGTTCACCACAAACTTCTTGAATAATTTTATCTAAAATACCAATTACTTTACTGTTAGAATTATCTATAGAATTTAATTCATCATAATTTAATAACTTAAAAGCAATACAATAGCCTTTCTGTATCTCATCAATTTTTAACTGGAAACTGTGACTTTCAGTTATTTTGTCATCTAGTTCTGGCATAATTACTTTATAAATACAGTTTTACTAAATAATGAATTTCTAATATAATGATACAAGTAAAAGTTTTAGATACATAAGCCCATGACCAGGATAAATAGAATAAAAAGCAAATTAGAGGTGTTAAAACCACATTATTGCGAAATACTTGATGAAAGCTCTAAACATTCAGCCCATACGGGCGGAGCTATAGAAAGTCATTTCATTATTAAAATTGCTGCAGATATTTTTACAGGCAAAACTTTATTAACGCAACATAAGATGATTAATGAGCTTTTAGTAGATGAACTAGCAAATGGGTTACATGCATTAACTATTAACATAAAAACTTAAAAACAATATAATAATTTAATATGAAAGCAAATAATTTTTTAAAAGTAATTTTAGGCACTGGTGCAGTAATGCAGAAAGCTGCTAATAGCGCTATTTCAGAAGGTTGTAAGTTAGTAGAAGATAAAATAGTTAAAGGTAATTATGTTACTAGGGAAGAATTTGAAGTAATGCAAACTTTGGTAATAAAATTACAAAGTGAATTACGGGAATTACAAAAGCTTACAATATTGACCCAAGATAAAAATGATTGAATATTCTGTAAAGTTGTAGTCAACACTTAAAAATTTTGTTAAAAATATGTTGAATAAAAGGATTAAAATTATGAATCATAGCAATGGAAAAGATAGCACAGAAGAAGAAAAATTACTCTCTTTTAAGGAGAGACCAGCAGAGGCAGTGGCTGAGGACACATTTCTCGCATCTGTATTAGCTAAATTAGAGGCAGGTGAGAGTGGATTCACTCAAAGACAGGAGGAACTTAAGATTAACCAATATATTCAAGTAGAAGTAACAGTAGAAAGAGGAGAGGAAAAACATAACAGCATATTAACCTTGGTTCTTGAAGATGAGCAACCCAATAGAGAAAACTACCTTAACTTAGCAAGGGAGCTTCTAAATAGTGGCAAAATAACTACCTTAATATATTCAGGTTTACAATCTGCAGAAATCACCACTTTAAGTGAGGCTTGGCAGAAATGGGGGCACGTTGCTACTCCTTCTCATAGCTCCCTAGTAAATATCCATCAACCCTGGCACACTCTTACTCTCTTTGCAGAACAATCAGAACCAGTGGTAGAGTTAAGGGGAGATAGGGTAGAGGCTCATTCTTGTATTATATTGTGATGATTTATACTCATTAGGTTAGACTAGATCACTTATCAATAATGCTCACTTATTTTGTCTATTCATGCTAGGTTCTTATATCTACTTATAACATATCTCTAAAATATAAGAACCTAGTTTTACGCCCAAATTTACTACTACGTAAGGTGAGTTAATAAATATTTAACAAAAAAAGGGAGTAAAGTGTATGATGTATAAAATCCCCGAAAAAAGCCTAGCTAGTAAAGAAAAATTTTTAGAGGAGGTACAGTCAATTTTAGTGAGTTCTGAGGAGGGTATTTACTCGACGTGTTATCAAGGAATACTAATCAATAAGCAAGCGGGAGTATTCTTACATAGAAATGAAGAACCAAATATTAGTAGGAGCATACTAGAGCTTCTAGATAGCCCACCACCTAGCCCGAAGAAAGAGGTTATTTATAAGGCTGCAGTAGTGCTACCAAAACTTCAGGTCACCTTAATCTTGGATTTGGAGGCATCTCCTCATAACAGACAAGACTTAATAGAATTAGCGGCTGACGCCTTACTGTCATATCCCTCAATTACTCAGCTCAAGCATTCAGGTTTAAAGCCAGAAGAAATCGCTACTTTAACTCAGCGGTGTATTAATCAGGAAGTAGGGATAGCTGAGCAGGAAGGAAAAATGTTACCTGCGGAAGAAATCGCTGATTCCCCTCCTTGCATCTATTCTAGCTCATCGTTCTCAGAAGAACCGGGTGAGGAAGGAACGATAGGATTAGTAGGAGAAAATTCTCATACAGTAGATTACAATTGATAAGTATACTGCTCGTACCTGAAGAGTTGCTAGACGAAGTTCAGCGAGTATATAGAAATTTAAGGAATAGATTTATTTCGGTTAACTCCCTCTATGCCTAAAATCTTTATAGAATTTTCACTTTAAAGCTATGCCTATGGTAAGGTGAAATACCATATAATTTTATCGCTTCTAAATGTTCTTTTGTGCCATATCCAGAATTCTTATGCCACATATAGTGGGGAAATTCTTTAGAATACTCATACATTAAACGATCTCTCGTCACTTTCGCGACAATAGATGCAGCGCTGATAGAAAGCGATAAATTATCTCCATTTATTATACTAATAAACCGTAAATCCTCAAATTTCATATTACCATCTATTAGGACAGTAGCAGGAGTAGCGGGTAAGTTGGCTACGGCAATAATACAGGCTTTTTTAGTGGCTTCTAAAATATTGATCGCATCTATCTCGTCTTGGTGAACTATTCCAATCGACCAAATATAATGTTGAGTAATTTTATCATATAGTAATTCACGCGTTTTTTTGTTGAGTTTTTTAGAATCTTTTATTCCCTCTATAATTTTTGTTTGATCAATAATAACCGCCGCTGCTACTACCGGTCCTACCAAAGGGCCTCTACCTGCTTCATCTACTCCAGCTACTGGACTTAAATATTTTTGTTCTACTTTAAACATTCTGTTTGCCCCTTAATAATTTAACCTTAATAATTTAATTTGTGCTAAACAGGCCGCTACTGCTGTTTCAGTTCTAAGAACCGATGAACCTAAGCTTATAGAGTGGCAATTATCAGTTGATACAAGTAGCTTTAATTCACTAGCAGAATACCCCCCTTCTGGCCCTACTATCATGATAATACTTGCGGGAAGGGTTGTCGCAAACCTGAATAAAGTGTTATTATCCTCTTCATTTTCGTTAGCATATAATATAAATTTATTATAATATTGTTCCAGGAATAGAGGAAGTACTATGGTCGGCTCAAGAGTTGGAGGCACCAAACGCTCAGATTGCTGCGTATATTCTATAATACATTTTACTAATTTTTGACTATTAATATTACCCGATTGAACTCGCTGTGTTACTAACGGTACAATTTTGGTGGCTCCAAGTTGCACTGCCATATTTATTGCATCTAGCATCCTGTCATTTTTAATAATAGAGAGACCCAAAATAATTTCTGGTTCAGGGGTTATTGCTCTAAAAACATTGTTAATTTGTGCAGATAAATTATTTTTGGTTATATCAGTAATCTGTGCTATAAATTCTCCATCTTGATTATTAAAAATTCTAAAGCTATCACCTACTCGGAGCCTTAATACTGTTTTAAGGTAATGCATATTATCTCGTGAAAGTTCTAATAAGCAACTTTCAATTAGTTTAATATTAGCGTATATTCTAGGGATTTGAGAAAACTTCATAATTTTAGGTTATTTATGCATGAGAGTGAACAAGATAATAATATAGTAAAAAAGCAAAAAGAAAACCCAAAGGAAATAGGAGGGGTTAAAGGGCAAGAGCCAACTACCCATGGAGATTGGCAACATAAAGGTAAAGTAACTGATTTTTAAAAACCATTAATAATATCTCGGAAATGCCAAACTGTTCTCAAGTAAAAATACTACCTTATGAACCACAAGAACTATTTTATTTAGTACTTGATATCCAGTCATATCCTAAATTTTTGCCTTGGTGTAAAGCTGCTAAAATTCTTTCAGAAACAGACAATCAAATTATAGCAGAACTAGTAATACAATTAAAAGGTTTCTCAGATAGCTATAAATCTCGGGTTACCTATACCAATAATTTGATTTATTCCATTGAGGTAGAAGCAATTTCAGGCCCATTTCAGTATTTAAAGAACTCATGGAAATTTTCTCCAATAGATACTGGTACGCAAATAGAATTCTTCATTGATTTTCAAATGAAATATACAATAATTAATAAATTAGTTGAGATGTTCTTCAACGAAGCGACCCAAAAAATAGTTAATGCTTTTGAAGCAAGAGCTAAAATTCTATTAACTCCCATAATATAACAAGTTTTTAATGACATGACTAACGAAAATTCTCTGTTAATAATTGATGGTTACGGTTTTATATTCAGAGCATATCATGTTCAACCGCCTTTAAGCTCGCCCCAAGGATTACCTATTGGAGCGGTATATGGCTTTACTTCCATGCTGTTAAAAATATTAAATGATTTTAAACCTAAACATGCGGTAGTAGTGTTTGATAGTGGGGGCAAGAATTTTCGGCACAAAATTTACGAGCCATATAAAACAAACAGACCCACGCCTGCGCAGGATTTAATTGATCAACTACCGCTAGTACGTCTAGCAGCGGCGAGCTTAAATTTTACTATAATTGAGAAAGAAGGATATGAAGCAGATGACATTATCGCCACTTTAGCTCATAAAGCTACTGCTGCTTCTAAAGATACTATCATTATTTCTTCAGATAAAGATTTAATGCAGCTAATTAATATCCATACTAAAATGTATGATCCTATGAAAGCAAGATATATCTCCCTGAAAGAAGTAGTAGAAAAATTTGGGGTTGAGCCTAACCAGCTAAGAGAAGTAATGGCATTAATTGGTGACAAATCAGATAATATTCCCGGCGCACCTGGTATTGGCCCTAAGACTGCCGCTTCTCTTATTAAACAATTTGGTTCTGTAGAAGAAGTTTTAAAATCACTGAATCAAATAGCTAATGCACGTCAAAGAGAAATTTTAACGAAGTCCCAGGAATTGGTTTTACTATCATGGCAACTAGTAGGCTTAGAATACAATGTGAATATAGAATTTGATCTTAATCAATTTTCTTGGACCCCTCCTGCCAGTGAAAAAATCTCTAATTTTTTAATTGAATATGGTTTTAAATCATTATATCAAAGAGTAGAAAATTTATTTCAGGTACAAATCCCTAAGGTAGTATTACATACTTCTAACGAAAAAATGAAATTCGAAATTCAGGAAATTCTCTTACCTGACGAACTAAATTCTTTGATGGAGGAAGCTGAAAGAGTTGGTGTCGTGGGTATTTATTTGTCAACTCATCAAACACAACATTCATACCTATTATTATCGATTGCTAATAAATACTATCAGCTTAAATTTGCTTCGCCACAAGGTAGCGAGATGCCTAAGACACTAGAACTCTTTCAAGATTCGCAGCGAGCTGTGAATTTGTCCGCCAAATCTAGCCAGAGCTGCATACCTGTACCTTCGTACACTGCGGTTTCGTGCGCCTCATCTCCATCAAATTGCCTGCTCGAGGCGAGCGGTGAGCAAGGCTTACAGTCCGATAATTTTGGTGAAAATAATTCCAACCAATGGTTTATGGAGTCTATAATTAATTTGTTAAAAGATCAATCCATTAAAAAAATTACTTATAGACTAAAAACCCTGTTAAAATTCTTTGATAATATTGCCGATCAAATCGCCTCTGTGGAAGATTTAGAATTAATGCAATATACAATATCGGCAGGTAAACCACAAAAAGATTTAGTAGAACAACTAAAAAAAGCGGATTCAGAAAACGCCATAGTAGAAATTCTAGGCAATTTTAGTGGAAATTATCAAAAATTGTTACTAGAACTAAAAAATAACCGTTCATTAGCTCTATATAAAGAGATTGATTTACCTTTATGTTACTTACTTGATAAAATGGAAAAGGTAGGTATTAAGTTAGAGGGCAGCTACCTTCAAAAATTATCAAATGAATTTGGTGTTGAAATTGCTACTCTAGAACAGGAAATTTTCGCTATTACAGCTATTCAATTTAATATTGCCTCCCCCAAACAATTAGGCGAAGTATTATTTGAGAAGATGCAATTACCATTTGGTAAATTATCACCTAAAACAAAATCCTATTCTACTAGTGTAGAAATTTTAGAAAAGCTTAGTGATACAGGTTTCAAGGTAGCTGATTTATTGTTAAGATGGCGACAACTAACCAAATTAAAAAATACTTATACCGACAGTCTGCCTCTACAAGTAAATCCGGCTAGTGGCAGGATACACACAACGTTTTTACAAACTTCCACTACTACCGGTAGACTTAGTTCGCAAGATCCTAATTTGCAGAATATTCCTATTCGCTCTACTGAAGGGAATAATGTGAGAAAAGCTTTTATTGCAGAAGTTGGGCATAAATTAATCTCAGCAGATTATTCGCAGATTGAGCTGCGAATTTTAAGCGATATAGCAAATATCCCGTCATTAAAACAAGCTTTTATCGAAGGCAAAGATATCCATAGTAAAACAGCATGTAATATATTTAAAATAGCAGAGGAGGATTTAACATCTGAGCATCGCCGTAAAGCCAAAGCAATAAATTTTGGAATTATTTATGGTATTAGTGCTTTTGGATTGGCAAAGCAGTTAAACATTTCAGGAGCTAAGGCTGCCGAATATATTAAGAAATATTTTCAGGAATATCCAGAAATTCAAAAATATATGGAATATACTAAAAACTATGCCAAGGAACATGGATATGTTATAAATCTTTTTGGGCGCAAATGTTTTGTTCCTTTAATATTAGAAAAAAATTATACGCTGCAGCAAGTTGCAGAAAGAGCAGCCATTAATGCCCCAATTCAGGGCACCAATGCTGATATAATCAAAATAGCTATGATCGAGTTGGACTACGCCCTAAAACAATTACAATTAAAAACTAAATTAATTCTCCAAATTCATGATGAATTACTATTTGAAGCACCTATTGATGAAATAGAAATAGTTACAAAAGTTATCAAAAGCACCATGGAAAAGGTTCCTAGATTAACTGTGCCAATTATTATAGAGATGAAAACAGGCAATAATTGGTTTGAGATACATTAATCCTCTCGCATAATTCATATCAGAGGAGTATATTAATGAGGAAAGCTCTCTAAAGATTTCAATTTCAGCTCTTCAATATTGAATGTTACAATAACGACCGCCCCTCCCTCAAGGCAATTAGCTATATCCAATGTTCCTGCGTGGTCTTGAGCTATTTTCTTAATAATAGCCAATCCCAGACCGCTACCTTTAGATCTAGTTGTGATATAAGCTTCTGCTGCTTTATTAATTAAATTAGGAGGAAAACCTACCCCGTTATCGGTTACTGTAATCATTATTTGACCTTGTAATATACTAATGGAAGTAGTAATAATCCCCAGCTGCGATCTAGCCATTTGAATAGATTCTTCAGCGTTTTTTAATAAGTTAACCATAATCTGATTAATTTGGGTAGTATCACAAATAAAATCTATATAAACGTCAGTAGTAGTGAAGTTATATAATATTTTGTCATTAATTAATTTACGTGAATCAACTATATTCTTTACCAGCGGTACTAAGTCACAATTGGTAAATATTGGAGCAGGTAGCCGGGCAAAGTTAACAAATTCTGATACAATTTTCTTAATATCATTAGTATGACTGATAATCATCTGAATATATTTATTAAATTCTGTTTTATCCTCCACTTGATTGCTAAATTTTCGTAGTAATCTTTCCGAAGCAAGATGAATGGGCGTTAAAGGGTTTTTAATCTCATGCGCTACTTTTCGGGCGACATCAGACCAGGCAAGAGCACGCTGGGCTATCATTAAATCCCTTTGCTGGCGATCAATTTGTTTTACCATCCTATTAAATGCTGATGATAAGACACTTATCTCATCTTTATTCACCTGGCTCTCTGGCACCTGTATCGTTAAGTCCCCTGCTTTTATTTTCTCTGTAGCAATAACTAATTTTCTAATAGGATTTATTATTTTTTGGGCAAAAATCAAACCCCAGCTTATAGCAACTAATAAAAGTAATAAGGCAATAAAAATAAACACTATAGAAAATTTAATCTGCATACTGGATATATGCTTCTTAAGGCGATAATATTCCTCAGCTGCCCCATTAGTTTTATCTATATGGTCAATAATCTTATCATCAATTAGCCTACCCACTAATAAATAAATATCATTATGATCTTTAAGTTTAATAAGCATTCTAAGCATAGTAGGATCAGTCTTGATTTCAATTATTTCTCCTGTATTAGCTCTTTGTATTAGGTAATCTGGGATGTTCAAAAATGACAGAGCAAAGCTTAAATAAGTATTAGCAATAATGGTATTAGTAGGTTTATGAAAAACTATCGCTTCTACCAAAGAACGTGCTTCAACCTCACCATCTAATATTTTAGTAAATAAAGCTTGATTATGTATTAAATCATAGTAATAGTACATATCGCTTAAGTCATCAGCAACAGATATAGCTGTTTCCCGTAGTTGCAGCCTATGTTCATCTATATAAGATTCTGCTACAATGATTGACTGGTCTAGAACAGCCGAGATCTTGTGATCAAACCAAGCTTGAATGCCAAAATTGAAAAAATATGCAGAAAAAACAGATACAATAATTGTGGGAATAGCCGTTACTAAACTAAAAGCAATAATAATGCGGTTTTGTAATTTTGAAACTCTTCCCTGGCTATCTTCTCTAGTTATAAGATTTTGTAAAAATTTACGAGATACTACAATACCAAGGAGTAAAATTACTACTAAGTCTATAAGGAGCAGACCTATTACCCTACTTGGATCAGGACCAAGATAATGATCATCAATAGAAATTGAGTAATAGGTGCCCCAAACCAATATTATGGCTATTACTGTGAGGATAAATAATAACTTCCTGCTATTAAAATATTTTTTAAATCCTCGATGATAATTAAACATCTTATAATTCAAATTCCAATCTTCAATTTAAGCAAATTCAAGTAATACCTGGCCACTAGTCACTTGATCTTTTTCATTAACCAATATTTTGGCAATTTTTCCGCTACGTTCAGCAATAATTATATTCTCCATTTTCATAGCAGTTAAAACCATAATCTCTTGCCCGATAATTATCTCACTTCCTTCCTGTACCTTAATGGCGATAATTTGTCCGGCAAGTGGTGCTTGTAATTCCATTTGTTCTTCGCAAGTAGATTTAGTAATCATCAGCGCTTCTAATTCAGATAGTCTTGTAGAACGCACATATGTTGTAACATTAATACCTGAATGTGATAATATGTACCCCGTGGTAATATTTTCAATCTTTACATTAGCTTTTCGGCCATTTACTACCCCAGAAAAAAGCCTACTCCCTAAGGCCCAATTACTGCGTATATATATTCTGTCATGCTCCTGTCTTATATTATATCCATCCTCTACTGACTTAATGAGCACTGGGAATAAGTTATCATCAATTGAAACAACCCACCTAGTGCCGATTTTATTTACTTGATCAATCGTTTGTCCGGCAATCAATGAGGCTCGTTTCTGTTCAGTAATATAAATAAAAATTGTAGTAGCTAAAAATATTTTTGTAATATCTGAAGTTAGGGTAGCTCCAGAAAAACCATGCGGATACTCTTCCTCTATAAAGGAGGTATTGATATCTCCTGCTATAAAACGCGGATTAGATATTAAAGCTTCTAAGAAACTAATATTATGAGAAATGCCTCGAATAATATACGAACTCAAAGAAGATCTCATAACCTCTATTGCTTGTTCGCGTGACTCTCCATAAGTGCATAATTTTGCAATCATAGGGTCGTAAAACATGCTGACCTCTCCGCCAAGCCCTAAGCCTGTATCCACCCTGATATTGGCATTTTTTGGCGGCTCAGAATATTCAGTAATTCTGCCACTAGATGGTAAAAATCCCCGCATTGGATTTTCTGCGCAAATTCTGGCTTCAAACGCATGCCCCTTTAATTTAATATCTTCTTGGGAAAAGGATAATTTCTCGCCTGCAGCAATTCTTATCATTTCTTCTACTATGTCAATGCCTGTCACCATTTCAGTCACAGGATGTTCAACTTGCAATCTCGTATTCATCTCAAGAAAATAAAAATTTTTATCTAAATCAACTATGAACTCGACTGTACCTGCGGAGTAATAACCAACTTTATTTGATAACGCCACTGTTTCTTCATACATTTTTTGTCTTATTTCTGGGGTAATAAAGGAGCTCGGTGCCTCCTCAATTACCTTCTGGTGATAACGTTGAATAGAACATTCACGTTCACCAAGACAGACACTATTACCGTACTGATCAGCTATTAACTGTATTTCAATATGCCGCGGTGATCTAATTAATTTCTCAATAAATAATCTTCCATCACTAAAATTATTTACTGCTTCAAGCTTAGCTGATTCGAAGGCATTAGCCATTTCTTCAGAATTTTTCACTACCCTCATCCCACGTCCACCTCCCCCTGCTGCTGCCTTAACTATTACAGGAAAACCTATTTTTTTGGCAATTTCTACTGCCTGACTGATGTTGCTAATAGTGCCAATATAGCCTGGCACCGTACTTACACCCGCTTCAATAGCAATTTTTTTTGCCTCTATTTTGTCCCCCATTTTCTTAATAGCAGAAGCATTGGGGCCTATTAAAGTCACTCCTTCTCTTTTTAAAATATTAGCAAAATTAGCATTTTCTGATAAAAATCCATATCCTGGATGTACTCCGTTTGCTCCGCTCGTTCTAATAGCATTTATAATATTTTTGATCGATAAGTAGCTTTCGGTAGCTGGAGAATTGCCAATATAATAGGCCTCATCAGCATATTGTACATGCATTGAATGGGTATCAGCCTCGGAATATACCGCCACTGATTTAATACCCATTTTTTTTAAGGTCCTCATTATCCTTAAAGCTATTTCACCACGATTAGCGATTAAAATTTTATCAAATAACGGCTTAGTCATAAAATCTCGTGCTTAAAAATATATTATAAAAAATAATGCATACTAGAAATACAAATTTAAGAGGCAGGGGGTAGAATTAAAGAGGTAAATTATCATGCTTTTTCCATGGCAATTGTACTTTCTTATTTTGAAGAATATTTAACGCTTTACATATACGCCATCTAGTGTTCTGAGGTTCTATAATATCATCCAAATAGCCTCTTGATGCCGCAACAAACGGAGAAGTAACAGTATTTTTATATTCCTGGATTTTTTGTTTTTTTAATTCTGGATCCTTACATTCCTCTTTAAATATTATTTCTGCTGCACCTTCCGCTCCAAGTACTGCAATTTCCGAATTATACCAGGCATAATTAATATCACCTCGCAAATGTTTGGAATTCATCACTATATAAGCGCCGCCGTAAGCTTTTCTAGTAATAATAGTGATTTTAGGGACAGTTGCTTCAGCATAAGCATATAATAATTTTGCTCCATGCTTAATAATTCCGTCATGCTCCTGGTCAGTGCCAGGCAAAAAGCCTGGTACATCAACTAACGTTACTATCGGAATATTGAAGGCATCACAAAAACGTATAAACCGGGCAGCTTTTCTTGACGCATTGATATCTAAACATCCGGCTAAATGTAATGGTTGATTAGCAATAAATCCGACAGATCTTCCTTCCATGTACCCAAAGCCAATAATTATATTTCTAGCAAATTCTGGCTGTAATTCAAAAAATTCTCCTTCATCAATAATGCGTTCGATTAGCTCTTTCATATCATAAGGTTTATTTGGAATAGTGGGAACTAAAGTATTTAATGACATATCAACCCGATCTGCGGGATCCTCAGTTTTGCGCTTTGGTAAGGGGCTACAATTCGACAAAGGTAAAAAATTAAAAAACCTTCTAGTTTCTAGAAGAGCTTCTATATCATTTTTAAAAGCAAGATCAGCTACGCCGCTTTTAGCAGTATGCATACGGGCTCCCCCTAGCTTTTCTTGGCTTACTTCTTCTCCTGTCACTGTTTTAACTACTTCTGGCCCCGTCACAAACATATAAGAGCTGTTCTTAACCATAAATATAAAATCTGTTAAAGCAGGAGAATATACTGCTCCCCCTGCACAAGGTCCCATAATTAAACTAATTTGCGGAATAATTCCAGAAGCAATGACATTACGTTGAAATATCTCTCCATACCCCCCTAGTGCATCCACACCTTCCTGAATTCTTGCCCCTCCTGAATCATTTATACCAATAACTGGCGCTCCTACTGCCAAAGCGGCATCAAGGATATTGCATATTTTCTTCGCATGATATTCACCTAAGGAACCTCCTAACACTGTAAAATCTTGGCTATAGACAAAAACTAATCTACCATTTATAGTACCTTGGCCAGTGATTACCCCATCTCCAGGAAATTTTTTGTTCTCCATCCCAAAATTATTACATCTATGCTCAACGAACATTCCTATTTCTTCAAAACTTTCGGTATCTAGTAGAGCTTCTAGTCTTTCGCGTGCAGTTAATTTACCTTTCTTATGTTGAACTGCTATCCGTTCTCCCCCTCCCCCTTGGCGTGCATTATTACGCTTTTCTTCAAGTAATTTAGCAGAATGTATAATATGTTGCGTCATATTTTTGTTATTATATTTTTGTTATTATATTTCATTACCATCATAATTCGTAGTATAATAAGAAAATGTTGAAAAGATAGTAGAAAGTTATTTACCTAAAAATCTCGAGCGCTTTTTCGACTTATGCAGGTAGTCTACTTATAGAGTAAATTCTAATGATAATTTGAGGAGGACTTTATAGCTGAAAATAATAAGTCACCCAAACTTAATGACAAGAAGTTGATAAAATTATCGACTGCTTTAAAAGCAAATTTAGTCAGAAGAAAAGAAATTCAAAAAATTAAGGATAAACTAGCGGTTAACCCAGATGATCTTGATACTAATAAGCATGAAGAGTGAAGTACAGCAGTTAGTGGGAAGAGCAGGAAACAATTCGGCAAAATGAGTAGTATATACTGCTCGCACCTGAAGAGTTGATAGACGAAGTTCCTAGAGTATACTGCTCGTACTTCAAGAATTGGATTTTATTTTAAATGGCGAGCGCGCGCAGCGTACATGCTAGCACGTGAGTCCATGATAAAATAAAAAAACAATTTGTGAAAGACGAGTAGTATATATAGCATAAAAGGATAGATTATGAGTAGTTTGATTAAGGTTTCTGCTTCATTATTATCAGCAAATTTCGCTAGATTAGGGGAAGAAATTGTAGCTTTAGAAAAAGCAGGGGTAGATATGATACATATAGATGTAATGGATGGCCATTTTGTTCCGAATTTAACTCTAGGCCCTCCGGTAATCAAATCCTTAAGGCCCTATAGCAAGTTGCCCTTTGATGTCCATCTTATGATTGATTCTCCCGAAAATTCAATTAAAGATTATGTAGAGGCAGGTGCTGATATCATTACTATTCACCCAGAGACTACTAAACATCTTGATAAAACCTTAAACTATATTCAAAGCTTAGGGGTTAAAGTAGGAATATCTTTACTTCCATCTAGCTTACCAGAGTCTTTAGATTATGTAATGAATAAGATAGATATGATTTTAGTAATGACCGTAAATCCTGGTTTTTCGGGACAACAATTTATCTCGAATCAATTAAAAAAAGTTGAAATTATTTCAGAAAAAATCAAACAATCTAATAAAACTATACTTCTGTCAGTAGATGGTGGCATAAATAATATTACCGCTAAAGACTGTATTAAGGCAGGGGCAAATATTTTAGTAGCAGGAAATTTTATCTTCCAAACTAAAAACTACAAAAACCAAATAGAATTATTAAAATATTAGAAACGAAACGCAGCCCCTAAAACAAAACAGCTTCTTTATAAAAAGAGTAGAAATAGAGGGGGGCAATCAGTCTATTATTGCACGGAATCTTGCCTCTCCTCAACTTGTTTAGTATCTCTTGAATAATCTTGAGCTTCTGATTCAGTTCGTGCTACAATTACTGTAACATCACTGCTCAGTTCAGCGTGCAACCTTACCTCTACTACAAAAACTCCTGTGGTTTTGATTGGTTTATCAAGCACAATGTTTAAATACGAAATTGGGTGAGCAGAAATTTTCGATAACATTTCAGCGATCTCTTTATTATTCACTGAACCAAATAACCTACCATCATCAGCAGATTGTCTAATAAACACTATCTTTTTGCCAGTGATATTATTACTAATAACCGATGCTTCAGTTCTTGTGTTTGCATCTTTTGTTTCAAGCTCGTGTTTCTGATTTTCTATCAATTGTTTATTATGTGCCGTTGCTCTAATCGCTAATTTATTAGGAAAAAGGTAATTTCGAGCAAATCCGTTTTTTACATCACAAACTTCTGCAATCTTCCCCACGTGCCTTACAGGCTTAACTAAAATAACTTCCATCTTTTTCCTCTACTTTAGACTTGAAACATAAAAGGCATCAATGCTAAAATTCTAGCAATTTTTATAGCATTTTTTAATTTTCTTTGTTTCTTAGCGCATACGTTAGTAATCCTACTAGGTAACATTCTTCCCCCTTCGGATACAAATTTTAATAATAAATCAGGGTTTTTATAATCAATTTCAGGAGCGTCTGCCACCGATAGAGGGCAGCCTTGACGTTTTCTAAAAAACACCCGTTTATTCGTTCGATCAGCCATTCTACTCATTGGCTTAGAGTCAGTATTTTCATTTGTTAACATTGGTTTCTCCACCTTTATTCTAATTTGTTCCGTAATCTCTATGGAGTAACGGTTACATCAACTATTCCTTCATTTTCTGTATGTTTGCTTTTTAAAATCGTGGAAGGTTCATTACTAATTGAGTCAACTTTAATATTAATAAATCGAATAATATTTTCACTGAGCTTCATTTTTCTTGCCATTTCTTTTATTACCGAAAAGTCAGCTTTAATACCTAGGAAAACATAATGTCCTTTCTTATTATTACCAATTTTGTAAGCTAAACTTCTCAGCCCCCAATATTCAGTTTTAATAATTTCTCCTACCTTTTCTTTAACAATTTTAATAAAATCATCGGTAATTTTATCTACATCAGCCAATGAAACATCTTGACGAATGATAAAAACTGATTCATAAAAAGCCATATAACAGAATCTCCACCTATAAAAATAAGCCATTTATAACAATTAATAACATTTTATTCAAGTATTATCTTCTATTAGGTTGTAATTAATCAAGTTAAGTAATATCTGGTGTCTAGTATTTCACCTCACGCAGCCTTTTTTGAAAAATTAAAATATACTATTTTTTGATAACATCTATAAATAGTGAGATATATGTAATTTAGGTTAACGTTAGACAGTAATATAATAAATGCCCTTAATATAATATAGCACTTTTTGATTATTAAAGTAATATGGAATAACAATGTGTGGTTTTAATTCATTACCGGTATTTATCGCTTAATGGCTTAGGTCATACGAGTTGAGCTTTAAAGTGAGCTAGGGGTGAGCCAGGATTTCAGATTATTTGAAATTTATAATTGTTGCTTTAATTAATTTGACATTATTATATTTTAATATATTAAGTATTGTGTTAATATTATGTTAATATCTTAATAAATCTATTAAATAAGTTACTTTAGTGTTTGACAAATTACCTCCGAGAATTCTTATTTTAGAACTCACCAAAAGCAGCAATATTTCATTATTTAATATTGTAGAAAGATCATGGTTTAATATCGTTAAAGTGTGTACCTTAGACAAGGCTATAGCTTCTGCCCACTCCCTCCCGCCAGATATAATTATTATTGATGCGGTAGAACAAGATGAACCTACTATGAAAGCGGCAGTTAAGTTAAGGGAAATTAGTGGCATAGAAAAAATTCCAATAATTTTTCTGCTAAATTCCCAAGAACAAAAACCAACCTTCAAGCTGGAAAACAATGAATTTGTAGACTTACTGGTTAAGCCGTTTACGTCAGAACAATTAATTACTTTAATAAGAAATTTACTTAGACGCTCTAATTGGATACTGAAAAATAAAATTATTCAATATAAAGATATAAGTATTGATCTTACTAATTATAAAGTAACAAAAAATGGCGAGGAAATTCATTTAGGCCCTACGGAATTTAAAATTCTACATCTTCTGCTTAAGTCTCCAAAGGTGACATTTTCACGGCAAGATATTATAGATAAAGTATGGCCTACCAGTAAGAATATAGATGCCCGCACGGTTGATGTACATATAAATAGAATAAGAAATTCAATAAGACATAAAGATTCTCAAGTATTTATCAAAACCGTCCGCTCGCTAGGGTATTGTATTGATTCTTTAAGTTAAGTTGCATTTCTCCTGTTACTGTTTGTTCATTTAGCTGTTTGCTCATTTGGCTCAGAGGTCTATTAAATATCTACTAGATTCAGCAATATAATTTTGTTATAAAGTAATTGGGAATTGATAAAATAACTTTAGCGAGAATATATCTGTTATCTGAATTGAAATTTGATGAGAAGCAATTGCTTATTCTAAATAAGCTTAAGGAATATGCAGCGCAAATAGATAATAAGTCTTTTTTCAACTTTTTTACTGATAAAACTTCAGTAAAAAAAGGGGTATACCTATATGGGAATGTGGGTAACGGGAAAACTGTATTAATGCAATATTTTTATCAGTTACTGTCTAGTAAAAGATTAATCACCCATTATCAACAATTTATGCAATTAATCCATGCAGATATCCATCAATTACAAAATCACCGAGACTCAAAGAATAACGTTATTAAAAAAATTGCGTATGCTTACGCTACAAAATATAAAGTAATCTGTCTAGATGAGTTTGAAATTAAAGATATCACTGATGCGATGATAATCGGCCCTTTAATTTTTGAGCTTATAAAACATAAGATATTCATCTTTATTACTAGCAATACTAAGCCTGATTCTTTATATCAAGACGGGTTGCAACGAGAGTCGTTTTTACCCATAATTGAAAAAATTTTCCAAATATTTGATGTACTACATTTAGATAGTAGGCATGATTATAGGAAAGACAAAATTATAAAATTGTCTCAAAGTCGTATACTGTATCCAATGAATGACAATAATAAACTTATAATGCAAAAACTTATCTTAGCTCTCAATCAAGAAGGGCGGCTAGCTCCTAGAGCGGTAGAAGTTTTTGGCCGCCTAATCCATTTTAAAACAGCTAATCAGCACATACTAGCTACTACCTTTGAAGAATTATTTTTAAGGCAATTTAGCTCTATTGATTATGTAAATATTTGTCAAAAATTTTCTATTATAGTGGTCGAAAATGTGCATATAATAGAACCTGGTAATACAGATTTAGCGGTAAGGTTTATCAATTTCGTTGATAATGCTTATTTCTATAAAGTGATATTGTTTATGTGCTTAGAAACGGAACCTACCAAAATATATCAAAACGGCCACCGCAGTCAGGAATTTCAGAGAACAATTTCAAGATTATATGAAATGAATAGTGATGCGTATGCCAACAGCTAAACGCGGTAAATTTATTACATTTGAAGGGGGAGAGGGATGCGGAAAATCTACCCAAAGTAATATGCTATGCCAATATTTATTATCACGAGATATTCCAGTAGATTTAACGCGTGAAGTAGGAGGTACTATTTCAGCGGAAAAGATGCGGGAAATTTTAATATATCAAGAATTATTACCGATGTCTGAGTTACTGCAAATTATGGCAGCACGTTATGAACATATTCATAGAAGAATTATCCCAAAACTGAATGCAGGCACCTGGGTGATTTGCGATAGGTTTATAGATTCTACTGCTTGTTATCAGGGCTCACATATAACAGATAAATTGCCTATACCGAAAAATAAAGAGCAGCCATTGATCTCAATAGAGAAGGTGTACGAACTACATCACGCTCTTATTTCTTCTATTATGCCTGACTGTACATTTTGGATTGACTTAATTCCAGAAATTGCTTTATCAAGAGCGCGAGCGCGAGGGGATAATAATAAATTTGAGCACAAAGAGATAGTGTTCCACCAGGAAGTATATAATAGATTTCAATATATATCGTCGCAATTTGTAGATAGAATAGTGCAAATACCAGCTTTAACTCGTAGTATAGAAGAAATCCATGAAGCGATAGTTAGACATTGTAAGCAAAAATTTAGTAAACTTATTGAGTAATAAATTTGTTTTATGATATAATTAGTTTACTATATCTAATATTTCTTAAGACAATTGAAATATACTTCCTGCATAAGTCGCTCTAGGGGATGATTTTGCTGCTAGGCGCGATGGTAGAGCCTATAGATAAGAGGCGCGCTATTTGACAACGACGCATGCAAATTCATAGCAGAGGAGTATAATATTATTAAATAGGTAAGCTAGATGGCGCAAGATAAAATAGACTCCCTGCATATCCAAAAAGTATGTGTTATTGGTTCTGGAGTAATGGGCTCAGCAATCGCAGCTTTAATAGCCAACTCATCATGCCACGTCGTGTTACTCGATATAGCTAGCAATAATCCAAACGATAGGAACGCGGTTGTTAAAAAAGCGATAGACAACATACAGAAACAACGCCCGCCCTCTTTATCTCATCCTAGTAAATTAGCTTTTATTAAAATTGGCAATTTGGAAGATGATTTACAGTTAATCACAGAATGTGACTTAGTTATCGAAGTTATTATAGAACAAATTGATATCAAATATAAGTTATATAACAAAATTATACCGTACTTGAAAAATGATACTATTCTAGCTTCTAATACTTCAACTTTACCTTTAAAGCAATTAAAAGAAAAGATGCCAGATTCTGTAAAATCTCGGTTTGTTATTACGCATTTCTTTAATCCCCCAAGATATATGGAATTACTTGAGCTCATCACCGACCAAACAGTAGATCCAGTAGCGATAGATAAAATCACTAGTTTTCTAACTGTTAACTTAGGTAAAACTATTGTTAAAAGCAATGATACCCCAGGATTCATTGCTAATAGAATAGGGTGCTATCTACTTGAACTAGTAGTACGCACCGCCATAAAAGCTAATTTAAATCCTGTAATTATAGATAAAATTTTTACCAATTTACTAAAATTACCAAATACGGGGATTTTTGGTTTATATGATCTCATAGGTCATGATGTAATGAAGTTAATTTCTACGTCATTAGTTAACTCCTTACCAATGAATGATCAGTATAGAAAAATTTATATTCCTACTCCAGTTCTGGAGAAGATGATTGCAAAAAATTTAATAGGGAGAAAAGGGCTAGGAGGGTTTTACCGGTTATCAGTCATAAATAAGGTCAAAACTAAAGAAGTGATAAATTTCCTAGATCTATCCTACACTCCAATAGACTTTCTACCTAAGTCAAAGAGAGAGGAGGAACTTTTAGAAGAAACGAAGCCGGCAGCTTCTGCGCGCGCAGACATGCGTGAGGAGCAAAGGCAAGTTTCGACAACAAGATTAGCAGATCGATACGAGCTACAAGAGACGTCTATACTCCTCTCAGATGATTTTGCTGCTAGGCGCGATGGAGCGAAGCCTATAGATAATAGGCGAGCGATGAGTAACGACGCATGCAACTTCATATCAGAGGAGTATATTAATGAATTATTAGACAGCGACTCTATCTATGGTCAGTTTTTTAAGAGTATCTTAGTAGAATTTTATCTTTACTTAACCAGCTTAATTCCAGAGGTAACTGATAATATTTATGATATCGATAAAGCAATGAGGCTTGGTTATAGTTGGAAACTAGGCCCGTTTGAGCTGCTTTATAATATAAAAGATGGTTTTGAATGGCTTAAGAAAGAAGCTACTATTCGGAACCTCCCTTTACCAAAATATATCGCAAATAATCACTATCAAACTATTGACAGAAGCAAATTTCAAGTGGCCAGAATTAACTTACAAGAAAGCCAGATCTTATTAAAGAATGATGGTGCTCAAGCTTTTTTATATCAAGATAGATTAGTTTTTAGCATGAGTACAAAAATGAATTGCCTGAATGAGGATGTTTTTATTCTGCTACTCGAAGCTATAGATTTGGCCGAACAAAGAGAGAAAGATCTTTATATTGTCCCTTTAACTGATAATTTTTCTGCTGGCGCCGATTTAAAATTGGTAGCCCATTATATAAAAACTAATAATTTTGCTAAATTGGATGGCTTGCTAGAGTTGGGCCAACAAGCTATGATGCGGTTAAAATATTCGCGCATAAACATTATTAGTTGTGCAGTTGGATTTGCGCTGGGGGGAGGGTGTGAAATTTTACTCCACTCTGATTTTATTCTAGCTAACCAAGAGTTAAACGCTGGACTTGTAGAAGTAAGTCGTGGGCTGGTCCCAGGTTTTGGCGGTATTAAGGAAATGTTTTACCGTGCTAAGGGTAATGAAGATAGGTTAATCAAAAACATTACCAATATTCTGACTGCTAATAAAACCAGTTCTGCGGATTATTTTATATTAGATTATGGGATTACCTCTGCCCAAATAAACATGAATAAACAACTGATATTTTCGGAGGCTTTGCAGTTGAATTTGCCTAACAAAGTAGTAAAAGTAGATAAAAAAATTACTTTGCCGCAAATTATCTTATCCGAAAAATTAGATGTATCACAATATGATGAGTTGCAAATTTGGCTATTAGATAGATTTCAAGAGATTATTGCTATGCAAGAAATTGACGAACAAGGGATATTAGATCAGGAGCGCAAGATCTTTTTAGAACTGGCCCAGAATCCTAAAAAGGATTTAGGCTTTTAAATTGCGGTTTTTTTTAAGGATCGAGAGAGCAATAATTTATAACTAATAAAGGTGAGGAGTATTGCTAAGAATGCGCATATGTCTCCGAATTGCGAATAGAGAGTTTTAAATTTGAGTTTAATTGGGATTAAATTATCAATATAACTTATTTCATTAAGTTCTAGAGATTGGACAATTCTACCTACGGGATCTATTATAGCAGATATACCATTATTAGCTGTTCTAATCATAGGCAGGCCATTTTCTATACTACGCATCCGGCTAATTTGCAGATGTTGAGAGGGTCCCGACGATTTACCATACCACGCATCGTTAGTGACATTAATTATCAAATCTGCCATTTCATTAGAAGTACGAACGAAATTAGGGAAAATTGATTCATAACAAATAAGCGGCTTGATAGTAAGATTATGGCTATCAATTTTAACAAGCCTGCCATCTCCTGCAGTATAATCTAAAAATCCAGGCGTTAGTTTTTTTAAAGGTAATAACTTTTTCAGGGGCATATATTCACCAAAGGGCACTAGGTGAGACTTATGGTATTCAAATAATTGTTCCCCTTCTGGAGTTAAAGCGTATAAGCTAGTATAAATTTCTAAATCATTATCTATTTTACCATTTTCTGTTACTCCGCCAGTAATTAAAATTGCTCCTTTATTTTTTAACAG
This sequence comes from Candidatus Tisiphia endosymbiont of Beris chalybata, assembly GCF_964026555.1. Taxonomy (NCBI): domain Bacteria; kingdom Pseudomonadati; phylum Pseudomonadota; class Alphaproteobacteria; order Rickettsiales; family Rickettsiaceae; genus Candidatus Tisiphia; species Candidatus Tisiphia endosymbiont of Beris chalybata. Next base: position 1,348,788 of record NZ_OZ032159.1, read on the forward strand.
CTGCAATATTTTTAGTTTAACCGGCTCGTAAATATAGGGTACTACTAAGGCAGCTTCTGACCATATAATCAAATCTACTTTTCCTGGTTTCTCAGATAACTTAATATGTAAATCTAAATTTTTCCAAAATTCTGCAAAATCCCATTTAGCAGTCTGCGGTATACTGGGCTGCACTAATCTAATTTTAACATCAGAAAAAAGAGTAGGGTTATTATATAATCTAAACACACCATATGAAGCTATTACCAGAAGGATTATTAATGAATTTAACAATAGACCTCTTGCATAACCTAATCTAATTGGTAATTTTGTCGTCGAAACTCCTCTCTGTTCCTCACGTACGTCTATGTACGCTGCGGTACTCGACTTCGTTTCTCCTAAAAATTCTTCAATTATCTTTAGGTTATGCAAGAGGTCTAATAATAATTTTAATTTATGGTAATCTTTAGAGAAAATAGCATAAAAACTACTTGATATATATACAGTAAAGAAACTCAACCCATATATCCCCACAAGGCTAGTGACCTGAATTAAAGAATCAGAGAAGGAAAGAGCATAGCCTAGTAAATTCCAAGGTAATCCAGTAAATAGCCAGGATCTTAACCATTCAAAAAATACCCAGCTAACACAAAATATAAATTGATAATAATTATATTTTTTGGCTAAAAACGCAAAGCCACAGGTTGAAGCAATAAAAAATGCCAGAATAATTGGTAAACCGAATAACGCAAAAGGGATAGCCCACCAAAATTCTTCAATATAAACAGAAACCCCTATACTAACCCAATACATACTAGTTAAAAAATGGCCAAAACCAAATATAAAACCCTTGATAGTAGCTTCTTGCCAATTGTTAGCTACTTCTACTTGATAGCATAATAAAGCAATCGCTAGTAATCCTGGGATAAAAAAGATAGGAGCAAAAGCTAATCCACTTAACGAGCCGGCTGCGAAAATTAATTTTTTAGAAGTTAATTTTTTAGAGGTAAACATTCTGATTATTACTTAGAAAGAATTATTTACAAAAATATACATCGTGCTATTGTTTGAACAAGCTTTAATTATATAGCATGATGTATATTTAGCTATTGTATTTATAATATAATCTCTTTGATATAAGAAGCAGTATTTTTATATAATAGTGGGCGTTATACTGATAAGGGAAAAGTCTAAAGCACCTTGGCCAGTAGCCTATAATTTTTATTCATGATTAAAATTATGTTAGACTTTAGGATTTACGGAGAATATATGCAAAATAACATTGCTGGGTTACTTAATGGGAAAAAAGGGTTGATCACAGGAGTTGCTAACAATTTATCAATATCTTGGGCTATTGCTCAAATAGCTAAAGAACATGGGGCGGACTTGGCCTTTACTTATCAAGGAGAAATACTTGAAAAACGTGTCATGCCATTGGCAGAAGAGGTGGGATGTGATTTTGTGGTGCCCTGTGATGTAACTGATGAAAAATCTCTTGATTCGGTATTTGAAGTAGTTAAAAAAAAGTGGGGAAAGTTGGACTTTTTAGTACATTCGATAGCTTTTTCTGATAGAAATGAGTTAAAAGGAAGATATATAGATACAACATTACCAAATTTCCTTAATAGCATGAATATATCATGTTATTCCTTAACCGCCTTAGCAAGGCGCGCTGAATCTTTAATGAAAGATGGTGGGCAAATCATTACTTTAACCTATTACGGGGCACAAAAAGTTGTACCAAATTATAACGTAATGGGCCTGGCTAAAGCGGCACTAGAGACTAGTGTAAAATATCTTGCATCTGATATGGGAGTGAATAATATTCGAGTAAATGCAATATCTGCTGGGCCTATAAAAACTCTAGCCTCTAGTGGTATTAATGATTTTAAAAGCATGTTATCCATGCATGAGAATGCGGCCCCATTACGCAAAAACACCACTCAGCGTGATGTTGCGGGCGCTGCGTTATACCTACTTAGTGATTTATCATCGGGAGTTACGGGAGAAATACATTACGTAGATTGTGGGTTCAATACTACAATTGGCATGCAACCTAAGTAATACCATTTCCGAAAACTACATTAGCTTTAGGAGTACCAGTACAGTAGTATTAGGAGTACGAGTGCCCTGCACCGGAGCGTACATATTAGTACGCAAGGAGGGAGATCATGAAGTAAGGCGAACGTAGATGATTAATTTTCGGAAATGGTATAATAAGCCTATTATATACGATGCGCTCCTAGCTTTTCTTAAAGTTCCTAAAGTAACCTCAATTCGATATAACAATATTTAATGGATAGCAAAATGTTAGAAGCAGCAAGCATAGAAAATGCAATTCAATCCAATGCTTGGCCTTTTTTAGAAGCGAAAAAAGTCTTAGACAGAATTGGCCATACTCCCCCTGCTAAAGGTTATGTACTATTCGCAACAGGTTATGGACCATCAGGCTTGCCACATATTGGTACCTTTGCAGAAGTTGCGCGCTCCATCATGGTTCAGCAAGCTTTTAAACAATTATCAAATATCCCAACTAGGCTGCTGTGTTTTTCTGATGATATGGATGGGTTACGCAAAGTGCCAAGCAATCTCCCTAACCCCGAAATGTTAGCCTCGCATCTAGGTAAATCTTTGACCGCTATTCCAGATCCTTTTGGGGAGGCCCTAAGTTATGGGGATTATATGAATTCTAAATTACGCTCCTTCTTAGATAAATTTGGTTTTGAATATGAATTTTTTAGTAGTACGCAGTGCTATAAGTCTGGAATGTTTGACCAAATGATGCTTAAAGTCATTGAAAAATATGATGAAATTATGGCTTTAATGTTACCAAGCTTTAGGAACGAGAGAAGGGCCACTTACTCCCCCTTCATGCCAATTTGTCCAAAAACTGGTATTGTATTGCAAGTACCTATTGTTAAAACTGATCTTAAAAACGGCACAATAACATACAAAGATGAACTCGATAATTTATTAGAAGTACCAGTAACAAAGGGACATTGTAAGCTCCAATGGAAACCTGATTTTGGTATGCGTTGGGCGGTGTTGCAGGTTGATTACGAAATGTATGGCAAAGACCATATGCCTAATGCAAGATTATATTCAGAAATTTGCCGAATTTTAGGGGGCACGGAACCTGTACAATTCTTTTATGAATTATTTCTTAATGAACAGGGTGAAAAAATTTCTAAATCTAAAGGTAATAGTATTACTGTTGAGCAGTGGTTACAATATGCCCCTATAGAAAGTATGGCCTTATTTATGTACCATAACCCAACACGAGCCAAACGTTTACATTTTGATGTTATACCTAAAAATGTTGATGAATATATTATTTTCAATAAAAAATATCATGCAGAAACTGATCTAGTAAAGCGGTATAGCAATCCTGTGCATCATATTCATCACGGTCAAGTTCCTATCATTGAAACTTTTGGTCTTAGTTTTAGCCTGCTGTTGAATCTTGCTTCCGCTTGTAACCCAGAAGATAAGACGGTGCTGTGGGGGTTTATTAATAAATATACCCCAGAAGCCACGCAAGAAAATGCTCCTTATCTTGATCATTTAATAGATTTTGCAATCCGCTATTATAATGATTTCATTAAAGCGAATAAAATATATGTAACCCCTAACAGTAAACAAAATATTATATTACAGCAATTGGTAGAGATGTTGTCCAGCTTACCTGGAGATAGCTCGGCGGAACAGGTACAAGAAAAAATTTATGAGATTGGTAATAACCATGGCTATCAGAATTTACGAGAATATTTTCAAGAATTATATCAAATATTGTTAGGGCAAACTGAAGGCCCACGGTTAGGTACTTTTGTAAAACTTTTTGGTATTCAAGAAACGATTAATTTAATAACTCAGCGCATTACCTACTGAGTTTCACAATATCATGAAGGGACTATAATTAATTGTTCTAGGTTCTTATATCTACTTATAACATATTTCTAAGATATAAGAACCTAGGCAATGCATATAATTATGCTTATATGAGTAAAATAAGACTTGACAAATATCTAGTACAATTAAAGTTAGTTGATAATATTGATTTGGCTAGAAGCCTGATAATCCAAGGCAAAGTATACATTAATCAGAAGGTTAGCATAAAGCCTGGCACGCAAATTTCGCCTAATTCTCCTGGCCCTCTCGATATTATTATCAAACAACCAAAGCATGATTATGTGTCACGAGGAGCTTTAAAGCTAATAGCTGCGTTAGAACATTTTAATATTGACCCGCAAGATTTAATCTGCTTAGATATAGGGGCAAGTACAGGCGGCTTTACTGAAGTTTTATTACGTAAAAAAGCTAAAAAGATTTTTGCAGTAGATGTAGGTTATGGAGAATTACATTACAAATTACGCAATAATCCTACAATTTCTGTTATTGAACGAACAAATGCTAGATATTTAACCATCAACCAGATTACTCTCCCTCCTGACCTTATTGTTTGTGATGCTAGCTTTATTAGCCTCACAAAAATATTACCTACTTCAATTGAGCTCGCATCCTCTACCTGCAGGTTAGTAGCCCTAATTAAGCCGCAGTTTGAAGTAGGAAAAACCGAGGTAGGAATAGGGGGGATTGTACGGGATTCCTTCTTACGCCAGCGAGTATGTGATGAGATTAAACACTGGTTAGAGTCCTATAATTTTAATATATACGGGATAATACCAAGCCCTATTTTAGGTGCAAAAGGTAACCAAGAATTCTTAATTTATGGGCAAAAATTACCAAAAAACTAACAGTAGACTTCTTTCGATACGAGCTCTCAAAGAACTCTACTAAAAACAACAATTCGGCAAAGGCAGTATATACTCTTCGCCTTTCAAGAGTTGTTTTGTCATTAGACCTCTTGCATAACCTAATCTAATTGGTAATTTTGTCGTCGAAACTCCTCTCTGTTCCTCACGTACGTCTATGTACGCTGCGGTACTCGACTTCGTTTCTCCTAAAAATTCTTCAATTATCTTTAGGTTATGCAAGAGGTCTATTTTATCAAAGTTTCGCGTGCTCACGTACTAATATGTACGCTCTGCGCGCTCACCCCTGGCAAATAAAATCCAATTCTTGAAGTACGAGCAGTATATAGTGTTTTTATATTAATCTTAGTAAGCAATGTTTTTTCTTGCCTAAGGTAACTCTTATAACCTGTTGGTCATCGGCAAAACTTTTATCAATCATAATATTCTCATCCTGTATTAGCTGATCGTTAATTTTGACCCCTTTGCCTCTAATTAACCTACGTCCTTCAGATTTTGAGCTAGCAAGTCCTGCTTCATGCAGCAGTTCATAAACTGCAATGCCTCCTCCTAATCTTTCCTCCGGGATGTCTATTGTGGGAAGCTGCGATCCCATTTGGCCTTGTTCAAACACATTAGTGGCAGTTTCTAATGCTAACTCAGCAGCCTGATTACCATGGCAAATTTGAGTTAAATTAAAGGCTAATTGCTTTTTAGCAGTATTAATATCTGTAATAGTAAGGGCCATAAATTTTTGCATCTGCTCCTCAGTAAATTCAGTATATATCTTAGCAAAACGAATTACATCTTGATCCGCACAATTTCTCCAATACTGATAATATTCATAAGGACTTAACATCTCGCTACTGAGCCATACAGCCCCCCCAGCAGTTTTACCCATCTTATGGCCTGCTGCTGTAGTTAGCAAAGGAGTAGTGATCCCAAATACCTCTTTGTTCATTAGCTTTTTTGTTAAATCAACTCCCATTACTATATTACCCCACTGGTCGCTACCTCCTATCTGCAGTGAACAATAATATTCTTTATTTAAATAATAAAAATCATAAGCTTGTAACAACATATAATTAAACTCCAAAAAACTCATATGCTGCTCACGATCTAAACGTAATCTTACAGATTCCATCGACAACATCCGATTTACTGAGAAAAAGCTACCAAAATCGCGAAGAAAATCTAAATAATTTAAGGATTCTAGCCACTGCGCGTTATCAATCAATAAAGCCTCATCAGCCCCTTCCCCAAATCGAATAAACTTGGCAAGAGTATTCTTAATTCCTGCTGCATTTTTAGCAATTTCTTCTTTGTTCAGAGCATTCCTTGCCGTATCTTTACCAGTAGGATCTCCAATTTTACTAGTAGCTCCCCCGATAATGACAATAGCTTTATGGCCATATTGTTGCAATAAACGTAATATCATAATTTGCATAAGGCTACCAACGTGCAAAGATTCTGCAGTACAATCGAACCCTATATAAGCAACTATCTTACCCTTATTCATCACTTCTGTTAATCTCTCTAAATCAGTACATTGATATAGAAAGCCTCTATCTTTAAATTCCTTAATAAACATATATTTTCTTAAAATTGAGATATATACTGCTCGCACCTGAAGAGTTGGTATACGAAGGTCAACTTCAAGAAGAGCTAGGAGTGTCAAAGTCGAGAAGCGCAGCGTACTATAGTACGTGAGCATCGCAGATCTTTAGGGCACAACGACGCCAATTCTTGAAGTTCCTAGAGTATACTCCTCTGATATGAATTTGCATGCGTCGTTGCTCAAATAGCTTGCCTATTATATATAGGCTCTACCATCGCGCCTAGCAGCAAAATCATCGGAAGAGGAGTATATTAGACTTCTTATGGTATTAATGTTAAATCTCTACCCTTCAGTTATAATAATTTTTGGGATCATCCCCTCTCCCCCTGCTACTTCTACCAGTGCATTACTTTCTAAGCTTTGAGTAGACCTCTTTCCAAGCTCTCTTGCTGCTTGAGTGCTCAAATTCTCAGCTGCGCCCAAGCACTCTGAGGTTTGGGGCAAAGGCTCTTCTCCACCTTCCCTATTCGATGCGGGTTTCACAAGAGATTTAGTATCTGTAATTGCTACTTCACCAGCTGCTACTTCATCCCTTTCTAAAGAGTCACACAGTAAATTTTTTCCTAGACCCGGCGTTAATTTCTTACTAAGCGCAGTAGCAGAAAACCCCAGGAATTTACCAAGTGTATACACTATACTATTGCTATTACCTTCTTGAATATTATTATCAACCCTACCATATATCTTATATCCCAATAATTCATAGTTAATATTGAGGGAATTTAGCCTCGCCGCGGCTTGTAATGCTTTGTCCCAACAATCGGTAATTTCAGATTCAGTACCGATCTTAACTATTTTTTCTTTTTGTCCGGGCTGATATAGCCCATAAAATTCTCCAACATCAGGTCTATTACAGTGAGTCTTATGGGAATATTGTACTACTCTTAAAAGATCACCACTCCAACCTATTGGTTTGAATTGTTCTGTAGTTCTATCACATGATAATCCATGTAATTCATCTATAATATTTCCTTTTTCATCATATCTAACGTAAAATAAATGAGCGGCGCCAATAGGTATTCTCCAACCTATAAAAGGTAAGGTTATTCCAAGACTAAATTCCCTTAACGCTATTTTATGTATAAGCGCGGTTTCTTGATTGGGTGTCTCCTGATCTTCTAGCGGCATAAATTATCCTCATAAATAAAAATTTCTACTAGGTTTTTATATCTACTTATAACATATTTCTAAGATATAAGAACCTAGTAATAATATTTTAAAAAAACTAAAAAAGCAACGTACCAAATCATATAGGCTTTCTCCACGGAAGTAACTTTCTGTAACAAAATTACCAAAGATTAGCAAAATTACCAATTAGAGTAGGTTATGTAAGAAGTTTATTGCACCCTATCATTCCATATTGTATAACTACAGGCAAAAATTATTTTGGTATTTATGAATAAATGGATCTACTATTTTGGGGCTAAAGGTAGTAACGGTAATGCACAAATGCAAGATATTTTAGGAAGTAAAGGGGCCGGCCTAGCTGAAATGTCTAACTTAAAATTACCTATTCCAGACGGATTCACTATTACTACCGAGCTTTGTGATTATTTTTACCAAAATAATTATAATTTACCGCAGGATTTTATTCAAGATCTAAGGCTAGCGATTAAAAACTTAGAAACAACTACAGGCAAAATTTTTGGTGATAATACAAACCCCTTACTACTATCTGTACGTTCTGGGTCCCAAGCCTCTATGCCAGGGATGATGGATACTATACTTAACCTTGGGATCAATGATGAAGTATGTGCAGCCTTATTACGTACTACTAACAATCAACTATTTGCTTTTGATAGTTATCGTAGATTCCTAGAAATGTATGGCTCTATGGTAATGGCGATTCCCCAGGGAATATTTAAAGATATTTTAGAAATCCAGAAAAGCAAACATAATATCTATCAAGAAAGTGAATTTACTTGTGAGTTCTTTAAAAAAATAATAGAGGAATTTAAAGATATCATTTTAAATAATTCTACCACTAACTTCACTGATCCTTACCTGCAGTTAGAACAATCCATTACAGCAGTATTAAAATCGTGGATGAGTGAAAGAGCCATAACTTATCGAAAACTAAATAACATACCAGACAGCTTGGGTACCGCAATTAATGTGCAGTCAATGGTTTTTGGAAATCTTGGCAATGATTCTGCAACAGGGGTAGTGTTTACCCGTAATCCTTCAACCGGCGAGAATAAGATTTTTGGCGAATATTTAATTAACGCGCAAGGGGAAGATGTGGTATCGGGCACTAGAACTCCTAGCGTTATTACTGCAACTGAGCTAGATTTAGAGCGTTCCATGCAACATCTTATGCCTGAATCATTTCATCAACTGCAAGAAATTTGTAGGAAATTAGAATTACATTATTTAGATGCTCAAGATATAGAATTTACCATTGAAAAAGGGAAATTATATTTATTACAAACACGCAGGGCTAAAAGAACCGCATTAGCTAGCATTAAAATTGCTACAGATATGGTTGAGGAAAAGCTTATTACTAAACAACAAGCCTTAATGCGTATTGAGCCGGAATCATTAAATCAGCTTTTGCATACTGCAATTGATTATAGTAAGACCAGCGATCCTATTGGGAAAGGGTTACCTGCTTCACCAGGCGCCGCGACCGGGATAGTAGTTTTCTCACCTTACGACGCTGAAAAAATGTCTCATCATCATAAAGTAATTTTAGTACGTCATGATACTAGTCCTGATGATATAAGTGGTATGCATATTGCAGCAGGAGTACTCACACGTAAAGGCGGCATGACCTCCCATGCAGCGGTAGTTGCAAGAGGGATGGGAAAACCTTGCGTATGCGGAGCCAATGATATCATAATAGATGAGAAGAAACAATTATTTAAAGCAGGTAATAGTATAGTGCATTATGGGGAAGTGATTACTATAGATGGAACAACGGGGAAAATATTTTTAGGAGAAGCGCCGTTAATTCAACCTACTTTCACTAAAGAATTTCAAACGATTTTAGAATGGGCAGATGAGATAGCAACTTTAAAAGTCAGAAGCAATGCTGAAACTATATTAGATACCTCTACTTCTGTGAAATTTGGTGCTACAGGGATTGGCTTATGTAGAACAGAGCATATGTTTTTTGATACTAATAAAATTCCTTTAGTACGAGAAATGATTATTGCTCCTAGTAACGAATATAGGAAACATGCCATAGAGAAATTACTACCCTTACAAATACAAGATTTTAAAGCGATATTCCGAATTATGCATGATAAACCTATCAATATAAGATTACTTGACCCGCCTCTTCATGAATTTCTACCCACTACAGAACTTGATAAACAAAACTTATCCAACTCTATGAATTTACCTTTAAGTATAGTGCAGCAGCGCTTGCATGCATTATATGAAGTAAATCCTATGCTAGGCCATAGAGGTTGCCGTTTAGGTATTACTTACCCTGAAATTTACCAAATGCAGGTAAAAGCAATCTTAACGGCGGCCAGGGAACTACAAGTCGAAGAAGGTAAAAATACTATTTTAGAATTAATGATACCTTTAATTAGTGAAGTTAATGAACTTAAAACTTTGAAAGAATACATAAAAAACATTATTACAGATATCGAGACTATTTATAAATGTAAATTTGATTTAACCCTTGGCACTATGATTGAACTTCCAAGAGCCGCTTTGCAAGCTGAGAAAATCGCCGCGGAAATAGATTATTTTAGTTTTGGCACTAATGATTTGACCCAAACCACCTACGGTATTTCTAGGGACGATGTTGCATCATTTTTCCCAGATTACTTAGAGAAAAAAATCTTTGCCTTTGACCCTTTTAATAAGTTAGATGTAGAAGGGGTAGGGGAACTGATTACTATAGCTATCAAACGTGGTTTACAGGCTAACCCTAAATTAAAATTGGGAGTGTGTGGTGAACATGCGGGTAATCCTGAATCGATAGATTTTTTCTATAAAGCTGGTATCCACTATATTTCCTGTTCGCCTTATCGCATCCCTATTGCACGAGTTGCAGCAGCGCAAGCAAAAATAAAGATGGATAATCAAGAATAAATCTTAAATGAGGAAATGTAATGTATATTAAAATACAGCTAATACTATCAATAATTTTATTCACAATACCTAATTGTTATTCTAATAATGATAATAACCTCTATCAAGACCCAATTACAAATGAAGGGGAAAATGATATTTTACCTAAATATATTAGGAATACTGTAAAGGTAAAGAAAGGTAGTTATGTTGATATTGTAAATTTCCTCCCCTCGGAAACTACATTTTCTATTAAAGAAGCTGGACAAAAAATTATAATACCAAAAGAACCAACTCAAAGAGACCGAATATTAGAGATGAAATTTGGCCCAAGTAAAACTGAGCAACAACAACTCAAAAAAGATTTAGACACTCAAACTCTTTTTGAGCTACAACGGCGACATTTGGACCTGTTGTTGCATCAGCAGATGTTGCGTCAACAGCAGGAGCAGCGGAAGCAAGAGAGTGGCGGGCAGCAGTTCAAGGCAGAAAATACTATAGCTAGCCCGTTCATTTTCTAGATATTTTCTTAATTACATATACCATCCGCTCTACATTTACGCTAATGTACTAATATCAAAAACCTATTCGGGAGCTATAAGTCGCAATAAATGGATAATAATTTTAATAAAAAAACTCCCTCTATAGTTTCGGTAGATCGGTACAATTTTTGGCTTAACCTTTATAAACCTAAAGGTATCAGTTCCGCTAAGCTGGTGGCTATTATCAAAAAATTTTTTAAAAATGAGAAAGTAGGACATTGTGGTACGTTAGATCCCGAAGCAGAGGGGGTGTTGCCTTTAGCAATTGGGCAGGCCACCAAATTAGTACGGGTGCTAGTGGATGCAAAAAAAACTTATATTTTTACCGTAGAATTCGGTAAAAAAACTGATACCGCCGACAGTAGAGGTAAGATAATAATGGTTACTGATATTCTCCCCACTAAACTACAATGTTTCAATATATGTAAAAATTTTATTGGACCATTATTACAATATCCCCCCGCCTTTTCCGCTATAAAAGTTAATGGAGTTAGATCTTATAAATTAGCACGTGAAAATTTGTCCGTGGAATTAGCCCCGCGGAATATAGAAATATATAAACTTGAATGTCTTAATTTCAATTCTAGCAGTAATCAAGCTACCTATATAGTTGAATGCTCTAAGGGGACATATATCAGGTCGCTAGCAGAAGATATAGCTTTATCCTTGCAAAGTTTAGGATTTGTGGTAGAATTGCAGCGCACCAAGGTTGGTTTATTTACCGCAGAAGAGGCGATTAAATTAATTGAACTTGACTCTGACACCAGACTTCTTCCCCAAATCACAATAGACTTCTTGCATAAGTCGAAAAAGCTCTCGGGATTTTTAGAAAAAACGAAGCTGAGCCGAGCTGTGGACAAGGATGCAGCTGAGGAGCGGAGGCAAGTTTTGACAACAAAATCACCAACTAAATCGCCTTATGCTGGAAGTCTAATAGCTGGCGAATTTGAGAGGCATACTAAATGCAAGGTCTTACCATACTTAAATAGAGCTAAGGACTGGAATTTAGGCGCCGGCCACAAATCTTCCACAGAAGCAGAAGCTGAAAAGAGGGTGAATCAAGATATTATTAAAAAATTTCTTGTAGACAACAGTATAAAGATTGAAGCAGTACTGGACGACATCCTGGTTCTTAACGTTACCCTGGAAGAAGCACAACAGATTATTTATGGTCAAAAATGTTATTTCGACTATCCTAAAAATATTGATCTAATATGGCTAAAATATAATGATACTCTCTTAGCGATTGGTAGCGTTAACGAAAACTGTTTTAATTCTTTTCGAGTATTTAACCTATAAAAATGGAGATTACGATGTCGATTACCGCAGAACGCAAACAACAAGTAATTGGGCAGTATGCCACTAGTGAAAATGATACCGGTTCCAGTGAAGTGCAATGTGCAATTCTAACTGAAAGAATTAATAATTTAACTGAGCATTTTAAAACTAATCATAAAGACTTTTCGTCAAGGAGAGGTTTATTAATGTTAGTAGGTCGCAGGCGGCGATTGTTAGATTACATAAAGAAAAAAAGTGTAAGTAATTATTTGGCATTAATAAATAAGCTAGGGATAAGAAAATAAAATAAAGCCCGGTTTAGACCGGGCTTTTTATTAATTAAATAAGGAATAATAATGTTTAAAGAGATAACACGAAAGATAGAATTGAATGGGAAAATAATTGAATTATCAACAGGTAAAGTAGCATGCCAAGCGGATGGAGCAGTCATAGCCAAAATGGGGGAATCTGTAATATTATGTACTGCCGTTAGTGCTAAAGAAGTAAAAGAAGGAATAGGATTTTTCCCTCTTACCGTACATTATAGAGAAATGAAATTTGCAGTTGGACAAATACCTGGAGGATTTTTTAAAACTGAAGGTAAAAACAGCGAGAAAGAAGTTTTAGTATCACGTCTAATAGACAGGCCGATTAGACCATTATTTCACCCTGCTTTTTTAAACGAAACGCAAGTAATATGTACAGTTTTATCATATGACCCTGACTGTAATACTGACACATTAGCAATTATTGGAGCATCAGCAGCGCTAGCATTATCCGGAGCCCCATACCAAGATATAGTCGCAGCTAATAGAGTGGGGTTGATAGAAAATAAATTAGTCTTAAACCCTTCCTTCTATCAATTAAAAAATAGTAAATTAGATCTAATAGTAGCTGGGACTAAAACTTCAGTGATGATGGTAGAATCCGAAGCTACTTTGTTATCAGAAGAGCAAATGTTAGAAGCTATTGAATTTGGCCATAAAGCATGTAAGCCTATAGTGGAAATGATCGAAGATTTAGTAAAAGTCGCAGGTAAGCCTAAATTACCACTTACTGAATTATATCCTAGCAGCTTACAGGACCAAATTAAAAGTTTAATAGAAGTAGATATTAAACAGGCGTTTGCTGTGAAATTAAAGCAAGAAAGAAATATAGCAGTAAAACAGCTATCAGAAAAAGTTCTCCAGCATTTTGGAGAAGATCTGGCTAATAATAATCTAACTAAAGCTCAAATTGAATTTGCTTTGAAAGGGGTAGTATCAGCAATGTTACGGCAAGATATATTACATAAAAATCTTCGTATTGATGGAAGAAAACCAGAGGAGATCCGAAACATCGAATGTGAGGTATCAATTTTACCTAAAACTCATGGCTCCAGCTTATTTACTCGAGGAGAAACACAAAGCCTAGTTGTTACTACCCTTGGCACTAACCAAGATGAGCAAATCATTGATAGCTTGGACGGAGAATATAAACAACGCTTTATGCTGAATTATATTTTCCCCCCTTACTGCGTGGGAGAAGTAACGCCAGTAAAAGCCCCTAGCCGTAGAGAAATAGGGCATAGTAAACTAGCCTGGCGCGCGCTAAACCCTGTACTTCCTACTAAAGAACAATTCCCTTATTCTATCAGAGTGGTATCAGAAGTTACTGCTTGCAATGGTTCTTCTTCCATGGCAACTATATGCGGTAGTTCTATGGCCCTCATGAATGCAGGCGTTCCTATTAAAGCTCCTATAGCTGGCATCGCGATGGGATTAATTAAAGAAGATGATAAATTTATAATATTATCGGATATTATAGGAGATGAAGATAACTTAGGCGATATGGATTTTAAAGTAGCCGGTAGTCTTGAAGGAATTACAGCGCTACAAATGGATATCAAAATATCTGGCGTAACTTTCGAGATTATGAAACAGGCTTTAACCCAAGCTAAAATGGGCCGTATTCATATTTTACAGGAAATGCATAAATCTATCAATAAAGTCAATGAGAGTATTAGTCAATATGCTCCGTGTATTTATACCTTTAAAATTGATAAAGAAAAAATAAGAGATGTTATAGGACCGGGCGGTAAAGTAATACGTGAAATTTGCGAAGTTACAACTGCTAAAATTGATATAAGTGATGATGGTACTGTCTCTGTTTCTGCGGTAGGAAAAGAAAAATTAGACTTGGCTATCTCTAAGATTAAAGCAATTATCTTTGAACCAGAAATAGGCCATATATTTAATGGAACAGTGGTTAAAATATTAGAAGCAGGAGCGTTTATTAATTATTCACCTAACCGCGATGGTTTTGTCCATATTAGCGAAATTTCTAAAGAACGTATTGAATCGGTCTCTAGCATTTTAAAACATGGGGAAGTAGTACGGGTTAAACTTATAGGTTTTGATAATAAAGGGAAGGCAAAATTAACTATTAAGAACATAGATATAGATACTCTCCCTCTAGCTAATGGGAAAGCAAATAGCCCTACCGAAGGATATAGTAGAGAAGCTGCTGATAGTAGCGTCAGTAAGAGAGCTGTTGCTAAGAAATGGCAAAATAACGATACTAAAGTAGCCGCTGATGAAATTATCAAAGAACGTAAATATTTCTCCTAGAATTTTAATTAAAAGTTTGTTATCATATACTGAATATATACTAAAAGGTTTGAAGAATTAGACTTTAAAATTAGGGGCGAGCGTGCTCTATTTACTAGCGCCCGTACGCCCTTAACATTTTGAAAAAATTTTTCTTCAAAAGCAAAAAAGTATATATACTGCTCATACTTCAAGCACCTGGTATATATTCGGTCAACTTCAAGAATTGGCGTCGTCATGTCTAAAGATCGAGGCTGCTCACGTACTTTATAGTACGCTGCGCTGCTCGACTTTGCCACTCCTCGCTCTTCTTGAAGTTGCTTCTATCGTCTACCAACTCTTCAGGTACGAGCAGTATATTCCTCATTAATAGGTAATTATGACGAAATATTCACCCCCCCACGGCCCCGAAATATCCAAAGAATTTTTAAGAAATAATCCAGAATTTTCACTGGATAGCCCGGCAGAACTAACAAACTTAGAATTTGGTAAATGTAATTATTATACTGATAGAAAAGAAACCTCCTTACTTCAATATATTATTCAAACTTGCTCATTTGCCTCCTTTGATGCTACCTTAGCTAAAATGTGCCTTTCTGACGGCGGCAATATCCAAGAGTTAAAAAATAATGCCTCCTCAGTACATTATATTATAGATAAAGATGGATCGATTTATCAATTAGTATCAGATAATAAAAAAACCTGGGCTGTGAAAGGGGGCGAGCTAAAAACTGGTAGTATCTTAAATCCTAATATACCAAATGATCTAAAAGATGATGAGATGAATCACGTCTCTATAAATATTATGTCTATCAATACCGGGAGCGAACCTTTCCCGCTAATACAAGTTGAACAAAATATATCTTTATGTAACTATCTAACATTTACACACCATATTGACCAACGTAATGTGATTGCTTTATCAGATTGTGAAGTAGGGTCTTGCCTTGCTCCGGGTCCATATTTTCCATGGAACAAATTTGCTCAACATGCAATAGGGAGGTGGTCTAATATCGCGCGAAAAGATAATCCAGATATAATAATTTCTCATTTACCTTACAACCAGGTTGTCCCCTCCCATCCCGAAGAGCTGCTAACGCTTGTAGAAAAATTTCAAAAATTAGGCATATTAACAGACGATTATATGGTTGATTCCAACAATTATCCTCAGTTACAGGACAGTATGCTGAAATTTAACTTACATCATCTGGGGCCTCAAATTATAGAACACCCTGAACGGAAGCAGCTTTATGATGCAATATTATCTAAGAATCCCACGGAGCCTTATGCTAAAGCCAGATTAGCTCGCTGGGATGAAAATAGCTCTAATATACTTGATGACCTTATCGGAATAACAAAGATGGGAGAGCCCACATTGTGGGATGCGAGTAATCATATGGCATTTTGTTGATTGAGCTGCCTTGGATACTCTTCGCCCATAGTACCCTACGATTTTTGTAGGGAGGCAGAGTAAGTAGTAAGAAGTTCTATTTTTGGAGGTATTAATAAGGTGCGTATTAGTTGAGTTACAGCTATTAATGATAGATTGATAAAAGATATTTTTAATATGATCAAACCCGTAAGTAAATAATGAAAATAATTGTTTTTCAGTGGTTTTTTGGAGTTTTATACGGATTGGGTTTAGTGAATTTTGTATTAAGCCATTCTTAACTATTAAAGCTGAAGCAATAGCAGTTACCACCAATAATTTTTTGAATCTATCCAAATTTACTAAGTGACTTTTTTCAATATCAAAGCCTCCGCTTTTGAGATGCTTAAACAACCGTTCGATGGACCAGCGGTACCTATATAAAGCGAAAATATCAACTTCGACCTCAATTGATGACACCAAAACCATCAGTTCATTTTTATCATTTCTATATGCAGCAAAATTGACTTTTCTATCCCACAATATTCCAGCACAAACCTTATATTTTAAGGCTTTGAGATCATTAAATATTAGACCTCTTGCATAACCTAAAGATAATTGAAGAATTTTTAGGAGAAACGAAGTCGAGTACCGCAGCGTACATAGACGTACGTGAGGAACAGAGAGGAGTTTCGACGACAAAATTACCAATTAGATTAGGTTATGCAAGAGGTCTATTTTTCCAATCGTTAAAGTTTTTAAACCTTTCTCAAGACGAATTTGGTGATCCGTTCTTAGGGGAATAGCAAATCTTATATGATTATCTATTAAGAAATTTAACCATTCTTTATTCATAAATTCTCGATCAGCAAGTAAATATTTTATTTTTTCAACCCCAAAATTGTCAATAAACTTCTGCAAAAATTCTTCCATAAATTCTTTAGAACAAGCTCCACCATGCGATAAAGAATGCCAATATATTGGCACTGATATCTTACCAATTACAATTACTAAAAACAAAATATTAATATCTGTTTTACCAAATTTCCAATTTGTTCGATCCATTGCTACAACATAATTTCCTACACCGAACAAGCTTAACAGTAATGATGCAACCTTCATATAATCAAAAGTAAATTCTTTTAACAATCGATAAATCCTATGGATTTTTGACGATGCTTTAGCATCACCTGAAATACCAAGCGCTAAACCCTTTGGGTCGATAGAACCTCCAGTTATTAAACTGATTATCATCCCAGACAAACATTTTAATCTTGATTTATTTCCGTCTATATATAAAATCAATTCTTGAAGTAGTATTTGGTGCATAGTTTCTCAAAAAATATCAACCTTATACTACTTCTTCCCTCCCTAAATCAACCCTCCAACCCAAAATCGTAGGTTACTATGCTCTTCGCCTTGCAAGAGTTGTTTTTTCATTTTATCAAAGTTTTGCGTGCTCACGTATAGCATAGACCATTAAGGTGTGTCTAGAGTATTTATCTTCAAGCATGCATAACTACTATGCTTCCCACATACTATCGTGTATACTCGGTCAACTTCAAGAATTGGCTTCGTCGTGCCCTAAAGATCTAGACTGCTCACGTACTTTAGTACGCTGCGCTGCTCGACTTTGACTCTCCTCGCTCTTCTTGAAGTTGATTCTATCGTCGTCTACCAACTCTTCAGGTACGAACAGTATATAGGAGTGGTTGAGTTGGTGCATTCGATTGGATTTGAACCAACGACCTCTGCCTTCGGAGGGCAACGCTCTATCCAGCTGAGCTACGAATGCGTATTCGAATATATATGGTTAAGAAGTCTATAGCAGTTTTATGGAAAAAGAATCCATTATATCTTCTGCAGAAGTAGAGAGCTTCGCAAGCAGACTATTACAACCTTAACTATTATCTAATTAAATGTGGTAGTTATACTATTTCCGAAAACTAATCATCACGTCGCCTTACTTCACGATCTGTGGTCCTTGTGTACTAAGATGTACGTTCCGGTGTAGGGCACTCATATTCCTAATGCTAATTTAGTTTTGGGACATGGTATTATTGCAAAGTACGTATCCTTCCAGAAAAAAAGCCAAGCGTACCCTCCCGCCTACTAGATTTTTTGGAAAAACTATTAAATGGGGCGAATGACGGGTCTTGAACCCGCGACCCTCAGATCCACAATCTGATGCTCTAACCAACTGAGCTACATCCGCCATAATTATCTTCAGGCTATGAGCCTTATATTTTTTTTGCTTAGATCGGCTTATCTATCACATTATCAGAAACTTATACTATTTCCGAAAACTAATCATCACGTCGCCTTACTTCATGATCTCCGCTCCTCACGTACTTATATGTACGCACCAGTGTAAGGCACTCGTACTCCTAATGCTAATTTAGTTTTGGGACATGGTATTATCTGCGCATGTACTGCTTAAAGGAATAGCTATCTCGCTAATTCAAAGCCATTCATTCCCATCCCTATAATTGCAGCTAAAGTAAATTATAATTACCTTTAAGTCAAGCATATTTATATAACCTTAATTGCCCAGCATTTTAAAAGTCGCACTCAAATGTTCTCTTGAGTTGGCTTTGAAGATATCATGGGCCCAGCTGCTCGTATCTTAGAGGGGACTGCGTTCACTCCTTTGTCCAACAAGGCTAATCTAATTGTTGCCTACTTACTCCATGCTTAGTTTTATTCCATTTAAAAGGAATAAAAATTATTTCCCAAATAGCTTTATAGCCTGCTATAGTATGCAATAAGAAATAGAATGGCCATAAAAATAAGGCTATGATATCTAATGTTTTGAAATTATTAACTTTACTTTTCTTAATCCATAAAATAAAAAATGCACTACCATAAAGGTAGGAAAAAGCAAAGAAAGTATTAATCCACCACAAATAATGGATAATTGAGACATTATTGATTTTGATCATTATTATTAAAAATGGTAGGCAACAAAAGCTATAAGAAGAGAAGCCCACCAAGATTAAAATGACTAATATATCTGTTAAATGAAATTTCCTATATTTATCTTCCTGGGCTATAAATACTAAAAATGTTTGTAAAAATCCTTTTATCCAACGAGATCTTTGGTTGATCCAGCTCAGTATATCTATAGGTGATTCTTCATAGGTATAAGAATCTAGAATCCATACTTTATAATTAAATGAGGAAAGTCTAATGCCTAAATCCGCATCCTCAGTTACATTATAAGCATCCCAAAATCCTACTTTTTGTAATATATCTAATTTAAAATGGTTGCTTGTTCCTCCAAGTAACACGGGTAAATTCATTAAGCTTAACCCGGTTAGTAAATACTCAAACCATATACAATATTCTATACTGAAAAACTTAGTGAGTAAATTTTCATTTTCATTATAGAAAGTAAGTTTAGCTTGTAAGCATACATATTCTTCCGGCAGTCTATCAAATTCCATTACTGCTTTCAGTAACTGATCAGAGGCAGGGCGATCTTCTGCATCATATATGACCACATATTTACCTTTACAATATTGCATCGCATAATTTAAGGCTTTTGGTTTAGTTCTAGGTAAACTAAAAGGTACTTTGATTAAATGCATATATGAAGGTAAGGTATATAAAATGCTTTCTTGAGTCATTGAAAGATCATCGGCTTCAACAATAATTTTAACATCTAATTTACTTTTAGGGTAGTCAAGATTAATAATATAATTAATGAGCGATTTTAACTTATTGGATTCTTTATATAAGGGGAGTAAAATTGTATAAATGGGTAAATGTTGAGGATAGCAATTTAGAACATAGCTCTTGTCCAATAGACTTTCTGCATAAGCCGATCTATACCCCTCTGATATGAATTTGCATGCGTCGTTGCTCAATGCTTGTCTATTATCTATAGGCTTCGCTCCATCGTGCCTAGCAGCAAAATCATAGCAGAGGAGTATAGTAGGTGCCGGCCTAGTGGATGATTTTAAGGAATCGATTTGACAAGTCTGCATGCTGCTGGTATGGCATTGCATCTTACCTGCTTGGCTACTTTTTTTCTTTATATGCTTTTCTTGACCGATTATAGCTCGTTTAAATAATATCAACTTTAAGGTGTTTTGCGAAAAATAACAGATTACGTTAAGTATATGAAAAAAATGCTGAAAATTTAAGAATATACCAAAATATATGAGCAATAATGTAAGAATTTCTTTAGTATAATTAATATTTTTTGTTACTATTGAGCCTGTGATAAACTCCAGGAGGTATTTTGCTCTAATAATATTTAAATGACTAAAATTTTGTTCTAAAATTTGATAAAAATCTTCTTTTTTTATCAATTGAATGTTTGTGTTATTGTATATTATTGCTAATTGCTTTAGATAAGTAACATCATTTATTGCTAATATTGTATCATCATTATCATCCTGATAAATAAAATACCCAAATTTTACATATTGATTTACCTTACAGTAATCATAAATTTTAATATTAGTTTGTGCAGATCTTAATAAAGGCAATATTTTATTATTATGCAAAATATTGATTAGCTGTTCGTTATCAATCATTCCTACCTCAATTATTACGCTCAAAAAATAATTGTCTCTATTAGCAGCAATATATTGCAATTTAATTAGAGACATTTGCAGATTAGTAATTATCTTTCTGCCGCAGCTTGCCTTGAGCAGGGAATTCACAGAAGGGTCTTCTTCACAAGCCGCAGTGCACTCGGGTTTGCGTGAGGAGCCTCCCCTAAATTCGCTGTGCAAATTACCAGCTCGGTGCTGGCGAAACAAGAGATCTACTAATTTTTCTATAACCTTTAACCAGTTTTTATTAATATTCATTATATATCTATCCACATTGAAAACGTTACTCCTGATACTTTATAATTAGGTTTAACCAAGCTTTTATCTGAAAAATAGCCTATTTGGGCTATTAAACTATTTTGCTTTAAATTACCAAATTTAATATGTTTTGCAACTGATAATTGATTATATATGGTTTTATTATAAATATCATTATAATTCTTACGTCTAATATAATATTTCACAAAATTTACTAGCATAATACCATTGTTAAATTTTATACCTTTAGTTGCGGAAACGGCGTAATACCTTTCTGCTTCTCTGCCTAGAGGTAGGCTTTGCCCAAAAGCCACACTCTTGTCAGTGAACACTGAAACATTTCCCTTTATTTTAGAAGTGCCTGAGCATAATAATAATTCATAGGAAAATTGTCGCTTGCTGTCATATTGGGCGATAGTTAATTTCGGTTGGAAGGAAATGATATGGCTATTATTTTGAAAAAGCTTAATTTTATAAAAAGTACTAATCTCTTCACTACTTAAAGTTTTACTCTTGTACTGAGTACCTTGCAGTTGATTATCTTTGTAAAAAAATTGTAGCCCTATATTTTGGTTTTTACTAATCCCATATTCTACTGAAAATGCTCTACTTAACATCTCGGGGTATGCAGTTAATTCTTGTGAAGTACGCTCTAAACGGCTAATTTGAGTAAATAATTTTTTATAAAATGCTGAAGATTTAGCAACTAACTTCAATTGTTTCCTTAACTCTTCTAACTGCCTCTCTATTGCTAAACGCAGATCTGCCCTGGCACGCTTCATGGCTTTAGAATGCTGATCGATATTACTGAGAGTAATTGTATATCTATATTGCCCTGGCTCTATTAACCAAGCGGAAGCATATCCGTTATTAGTTACTATGATTACTAGAAAGAAGTCTAATAAATAAGGGTATTTTAAATCATATGATAGACCCTTATAAGCTTTCCTTATCCAGTTAAAACAGTTCCAGGGCAGAGATTTTTTCATCTAGAAAGTTACCAACAATTTAATTTTACCAAAATACAGCAATTTAAAGTTTAGTAAATTAATATAAATTATAAAATGAATATTTCAATAGAATTAAAATTATTAGTTGAAATAAAAAACAATAGGATTATAATAGACTTTTTGCAACACTTGCATCGTGCAGGGAATTGGAAGGAGGGGAGGCGCGCAAAACTGCAGCGTATAGCATAGACTATTAAGGTGTGTACAGGGTATTTATCTTCAAGTATGCACGACTACTATCCTTCCCACATGCTATCGTGTAGGTATTATAATGACACAAGCTATACTTAAACTATATATACTGCTCGTACCTGAAGAGTTGGTAGACGAAGGTCAACTTCAAGAAGAGCAAGGAGGGTCAAAGTCGCGCACCGGAGCGTACATATTAGTGTGAGGAGCGCAGTCTTTAGACACGACGACGCCAATTCTTGAAGTTCCTAGAGTATACCAGCTTGATAAGGGCTTCGAAGTAAGGTTATTCACTGTATAACCCTACTTCGCCACTTAGCCGGTGATGCTCAACTTCATATTCGTAATTGTGAGCAATCGTACTTTGTGCCTGAACTTTTAATTGATTTAATTTCTCTAAAGAAATACTTTGATCACGTAAAGTTTCCATAAAATCAGGTTTCAGTTCGGTCATTTTAGTATAAGTCTGTATAGCGTCTTGAATTTTAGTTAAGCTTAGTTTCCACCAACTAGTGGCCCTATGATAGTATTCTGCCTTGGCCTCAATATCCTGACATTCCATTGCCTCGTGCTGGTTTGCAGTGGCCGTTTGTATTATATTATAGATTAAATTATTTAAGATTAGAGCTTTAGCAGAGTAGATTGCAACATCGCTAGGAGAGAATGTTATTATCTTATCACATACCTCTACAGCCTCGTCATAATGTTTTAAAGAATTCAAAG
The DNA here is from genome assembly GCF_964026555.1 of Candidatus Tisiphia endosymbiont of Beris chalybata. Classification (NCBI taxonomy): domain Bacteria; kingdom Pseudomonadati; phylum Pseudomonadota; class Alphaproteobacteria; order Rickettsiales; family Rickettsiaceae; genus Candidatus Tisiphia; species Candidatus Tisiphia endosymbiont of Beris chalybata. The sequence continues at coordinate 1,371,687 of NZ_OZ032159.1, forward strand.
CGGTAACTTTATTGCGATAAGGCGTAATACAATTAGGGGACAGTGCTATTGCTTTATCACACGCTGCAATCGACTCTTGATATTGACCTACCCCATTTAAGGCTACTGCCTGTTTACAATACAAAGCATGAACAGCAGGGTTAAGCTTTATTGCTTGATTAATAGATTCGATAGCTTCCGGATACCGGGCTAAAGTTAGGAGTAATAAACTTTTATTATAATGGCTGTCAATAAAATCAGCTTTTAGTTCTATCACTTTATTAAACCATAGTATGGCTTCGCTAAATTGTCCTACACCCATGAGAGCTATAGCCTGTTGATAATAAAGAGAGGGGTCTTGGCCTTCATGTATATTTGTCTTAATATTCAGATCATTATCTATATTAGCTTCCCCTAATTCTATATTAGTAGTACTAGGTAATTCAGGCGCTGGTAATTGAGCTGAGAGGACTAAATTCAGATCCTTGCTTATATTGTTTTGCTTTATAAAATTAGTCCCGTAGGAATTTAACAGAGCTGCCTGATCCTGCGCTATATACTTACTGCAATCACTTATCTCTTGCTTGTTATTCCAGTTTATAGAAGCAGGCAAATGCATAAGAGAGTTAATTAAGCGCTCTATTTCTGCTAGTAATTTAAGCAAAAAATATAGATGCCCTACTTCCTCCGTCTTTAACGGGGGACCCCTAGTCTCATGTTTCATGTGTTCTTCCAATACGCGGCTAGGTGAATGTTTCCAAACTAGTCTATTAACCACAGCAGGAGGTTCCGGTATTATAATTATTGGAGGTTTTTCTTTAACTATTAAGGCAGGAGTAGGTGATAGAATTTCTCGCAGAGCAGGCGAGGATTGTACTATTTGCGGAATAAAGAGGTGGGTAAGGGCGGCTAGTAAGGACCAAGAATTTAAGGTAATAAAGCTTGTTCCCCCGCTAAAAGGAGATATAGAGGCAATAGCTAAGCTGGAGAAGGGTCCTTGCTGTTTCATTATATTCTTTTTACTGCCCGCTATTAATCTTTTGTTAGCATTTTGTAATTCTTTGGGCTTCAAAGTTTGTTTAGTATTGGCTTTTTGGGAATTATGTTTAGCTATAGAGTAGAGAGCATTGCTCAATGCTCGCCTATTATCTATAGGCTTCGCTCCATCGCGCCCCGCAGCAAAATCATAGCAGAGAAGTATAGTTGGTAAATTTATCTGACTAGTTGAAGTCAGCAGGCTAAGTTTATTTTCTGGTACCACTACTGGTATTGAGATATCGTTATGCCTTTTATAATAACTTAATGGGGGACCATAGGTAACATATGGTGTATATATTTTATTTTCTACAATAGGTTTGTTTTTATATTGATAATGCGCTGCAGTCCCGGATTGGGCCCTCTTATGCATTTCGTGAGTACGTATCTGGATTTCGATTTTTTGCTTAGTTGGAGTAATAATAACGATATGTAAAGATTGATAACCATTGCTTTTCGGTTTAATAATAAAATCTTTAAAACGTCCTGGTATAGTATTATAGTGTTGGCTAATAATGTGTAGTACTTGATAACATTGTTCCTTGGTATTTACGATAATTCTAAAAGCAATAATGTCATGTAATTGGGCGATATCTATACTTTTTTGTATAACTTTTGTCCTAATTGAATGCAGAGATTTAATTCTATAAGTTAACTTTATGGATATAGAGGCGGTGTGTAAAATATGTTGTAGCTTATTGATAGTATTATTAACTAACTGGTCGATGTTAGGGTATATTGTTTGCAAATAAGTTAAAACTGATATTCTAATATCTGGCTGTAAAATTTTAAAACATAGATCCTGCAATATAGTTCTAATATTATCAATTCCCATACGTGCTAGCAAAGGGATATAAATTTCTATTATTTCAGTGGCAATGAGTTGTTGTTTGGGAAAGGGCTGCCTAGAATCAAATATACTTACTTCATGTAATAAATAAGATAATTTTATCAGTAATACTTGTAACCTTATATCTTCGTTTAATGATAATAATAGTTTAAAGATTTTAGAGGTTTGGTCCTGATAAGGTAAATAATTAACTTGGCTTAAGGTAAGTATACCATTGAATAGCTGTGCGGTTTCTAAGTTAAAGTTATATTTAATTGCTTTAAAGGTCAGCTTGGTTTTTTTTGAAATACTATAAAGTAACGCTGCAACTAGCGAGCTACCCCTCATCCGCATCGCTATAATAATTTGCGCTATTTCAAATGGATAACTATTATAGCTGCCATAATATTGAAGAGCTAAATCTAAAACTTTTTTAACTTGCGATTCATCACAGTTAAGGTCATAAGCTTTAAGTAGATTTAAAACATGTTCACCATTCATTTGATCTTATGAGCCCCTGAAGTTCTAACACTTTATATAGATTTATTATACCATTTCCCAAAACTAATCATCATGTCGTCGTACTTTATGATCTCTGCTCTTCACGTACTAATATGTACGCGTTGGTGCGAACAGTATATAGTCAATTCAGGAGAATTTGGTGCTAGGAGCGATGGTAGAGCCTATATATAATAGGCAAGCATTAGACCTCTTGCATAACCTAATCTAATTGGTAATTTTGTCGTCTAAACTCCTCTCTGTTCCTCACGTACGTCTATGTACGCTGCGGTACTCGACTTCGTTTCTCCTAAAAATTCTTCAATTATCTTTAGGTTATGCAAGAGGTCTATTGAGTGACGATGTCACCAACTTCTCATCAATTGACTATAGTAGACGAAGGAAAAGTGAGCCTAGATATTTCACGCAGCTGCAGCATGCTAGGACCATTAGTACTCTGCGTATACTACTCGTCTTGCAAAAATTGTTTTTTTATTTTATCATGGACTCACGTGCTCACGTACTGGCATGTACGCAGCAAACGCTCGCCATTTAAAATAAAATCCAATTCTTGAAGTATGAGCAGTATACTCCTCTGATATGGATTTGCATGCGTCGTTGCTTAAATAGCTCTCCTATTATCTATAGGCTCTACCATCGCGCCTAGCAGCAAAATCATAGCAGAGGAGTATATTTGTTAAAGTGCTCTTTAGTTAAATTATCATATCTTTGCAACAAGGTTAATATCACTTCTAGCTTATCTAATTTCACCATGCATGTTCCATCACTTGGAGCATTATCAGGATCTTGATGGACTTCCATAAAAATTCCAGCGACCCCAACGCTAACTGCTGCTCTTGCCAATATTTCAACATACTTCCTCTCCCCCCCACTGCTATCCCCAATTCCTCCAGGTTGTTGCACAGAATGCGTGGCATCAAAAATTACTGGCGCTCCAGTTTCCATCATTATTGGCAAACTACGCATATCTGATACTAAGGTATTATACCCAAAACTGGCCCCACGCTCTGTAAGCATAATATCTTTTGCCCCAAATTTTTCAAGTTTAGCATGTACATTTTTCATATCCCATGGGGCAAGAAATTGTCCTTTTTTTACATTCACAACTTTATTAGTTTCTGCGGCCGCTCTTAGTAAGTCGGTCTGTCTACATAAAAAAGCAGGTACTTGTAATATGTCAGCCACCTCTGCCACAATAGAGCATTGAGTTTCGGTGTGGATATCAGTAAGTATAGGACAATTGAAGGTCATTTTTATTTTAGATAAAATTTCTAGGCCCTTATCAAGCCCAATCCCTCTTTCCCCCTTTACTGAAGTCCTATTAGCTTTATCAAACGATGATTTATAGATAAATGGGACATTAAGCTTAGCGGTAAGAGCCACTAGCTTTTCCGCCATAAATAAGGAATGTTCTAAGCTCTCTATCTGGCAAGGGCCAGCAATAAGAACAAATGGGAGTTCATTAGAAATCTTTATATTATTTAAGATAATTATTTTTTGCATTTTTAACCCCTTACTATTTAGCAATCGGTACCCCAGTATTTTCTAACTTAGTATCAATTTGTTCAATTATACTAGAGTTTTTGCGAGACGAAAGATTAGCAAGAATAATAGCATTAATAATAAACAAGGTGGCAAGTATCACTGTAGTCCTAGTTAAAAAGTTAACTACCGTCCGGCCTGCCATAACTCCCATATTGTTGCCTCCTATACTGCTAAGCCCATCATTCCCAGTTTTTTGCATCAATATTACTATGATTAACAATGCGGCTATTACAATATGAATAAAAAGTAATATATTTATCATTTATAAACATCCATAATTTAACATTTGAAATAAAATCGGTGGGTTAAGAGAAGATTTCCCTACCATAACTCCATCAATATAAGGTAAGCGTAGTATTTGTTTTGTATTATCTAAATTTACAGAACCACCATACACCAACCTGACATTATTTGCAACTTGGCTTTCCTTAAGGAATGAATTTATCAGCATAAATATCTCTATTAATTCCTCTTGCAGTGGAAGAGAGCCAGTTCCTATAGCCCAAATTGGTTCATAGGCAATTATGATATTTTTATTTTTATTTAACATCTTGTAACTATTAGGTAATGTTTCGGTAAGCTGACTTAACAAAAATCCTTGATAATTCTTATTTTGTCTTGCCTTTAAATCTTCCCCAATACAAATAATAGGAGTGATATCAGCTTGGAGGCATTTCTCTACTTTTTGTTTTATTATTTCATTTGTTTCATTGAATAAATTTCTCCTATCACTATGACCAACAATAGCATAATTAATATTACTCAGTTTGAGTAATAAGCTGGAATATTCGCCAGTATAGCTTCCTTGCCCTTCATACCGGCTTACATTTTGAGCGCAAAATGTAAGAAATTTAAATTTATCCGATAAATAAGCAAGATAAAGGGAGGGAGGGGCTATAATCAGGCTATTATCATATTTTAGTGCTGATAACTTAATACAAAATGCGCATGCATCCGTTAGGCTCATATTCATTTTCCAATTGGCAATGATTAGTTTTTTCATAAAATTACTGATAAGTAGAGAAAATAACTTGCAGATATTAAAGCACAGAACTATTTTAGTAAAGGTTTACTAGGTTCTGTGAACATTTTTATGTAATGAGTAGATTTATCAGGCTTCGCTCGCCTACAGTACACATAAGGTGGGTAAGGATTCCAGAACGAAAATAACCACGAAATCGACCAGTAGATAAAAATGTTCACAGAACTTAATGAGACTTCCTGCATAATGAAACATAGAAACTAAATAGTAATGTATATTTTATGCTAAATAATATTAGAAAGACTGCCGATAGTTTTGTAATGAAAATTCTGTTTGGCATGATTATCTTTGCCTTTGTTGGTTGGGGAATTAAAGATGTACTGCAATCTAATAGCAATTTTGACGTAGTTAAATTTACCCATGCCAAAAACATTCGCCAAGATGAGTTTTTGAAAGCAAAAGCTGAACAAATTCATCTCATTCAAAGTCAGACCAAGGTGACTCTTAATGAAGAAGATATAAAGCAATTACGCCTAGATGATTTTATCCTTAAAAGGCTTATCAATAATAGTATCTTGAGTTATTTGGTGAGTTACTACGACCTAGATATATCTGATAATACTATACTGCAGGTTATCAAAGAATCGCCTAACTTCAAAAATGAACAAGGCGTATTTGATTTAACCTTATTTAAAAATTTATTAAAAAATTCTTATATTAATGAAGTGCAATATTTAGCGCGATTAAAAGAGCAGATATTAACGAATACGGTAATTAGTATTTTTGTAGAAGGGATACCAGTATCTGACACGCTGGTACAAAATATTATTAATTACCTAGCGGAAATAAGAGAGGTAGATTTGCTGCAAGTTAATTTGCAGCACCAACCTAAAGGATTAACAATCCCTCCCCCTACTCAAGTTCAGCTGGAAGAGTTTTATGAGACCCATAAGAATTTATTTAAATTACCAGAAAAGCGTAGTATAGCTTATATAACAATAACCAATGAAATATTACAAAAATTAGAAACTGTTCATAACCAATTAATAAGAGAACTAGGGGACGAGGTAGCAGCTGGCTCAAGTTTAATAGAGATTTCTCAGAAATATAAATTACCCTTGCAAAATATAAACTATATAACTTACAATGAAGCCCTTAAGAATGCTGATATTTTGCACAATGCTGATAATATTTTTAAACTAACAGAAGGGGAATTATCATATCCACTCGAGCACCCAAATCAGGATTCTTGTATATTAGTAGAAGTTCAAGAAATTCAACCAGCTAAAATACAAGAATTTGCAGTAGTTAAAGATCAGGTGCAAAAATTATGGAAAGAGCAATATTTAAAAGATTTTAACCTTAAAAAAATACAAGCTCTCTCTACAGAATACGTCTCTGGTAAAAATATTGTCATGCCAGGAATATCTATTAATCGAGCAGCACATTTTATCCGAGAGGAGATACAAGATAATAAGCAATTACCTGAAGGTTTATTATCATCAATTTTCCAAGCCCCTCTTAATTCCAACACTCCCGTTTTTCAGTCTCAAGGTAACGCATATTTTGCGCATATTAAATCAATAAGAATTGATAAGGTAAAAAAACATGCTATTCAGGATAAAAATAAAGAGAATATTGCTAATAATATAAAAGATGGGGTTATTGAGGAACTGATTAACTATCTCATAAAGCACAATAAAATGACAATAAATCTTTAAGGATAGACTGCCCCTTACTTCAACAAGCAAATCTCTATAAAAATAAATATTTTTATAGAGATTTGAGTTTAGTTAACGCCTAGAGCTTGTTTTATCAAACAAGCAACAATACTATTATACTGAGCAGCTACTTCTAAGGCGGTCCTACATTGATTGTCTAAAATGTTAATATTTATACCGCGAATAAGCAAAAATTTTGCTACATAATAGTTGTTTAGTTTAGCCGCTTCATGTAAAAGGGTATAATCGTATCTGTCCTGTTTTTGTAAAATTGGGTAATAATCTAGGATAGTTTTTAAGGCTATTAAATTATTTTGTCTAATAGCTTCAAAAGCGTTATCTAGTAAGATTCTATTAAGGGCAGGAGGCTGAGTCAAATTATAATGATCAATAAAATTATCCACTTTATTCCTATTTGCTTCTTGTTTTTGCCGGTCGTAAATTTGTCGAAACATAGTAATAAATGACCTAATCTCCATTTGCTCTATTCTAGCTTCTTCCGTAAGTACTCCTAATACTATCTCATCATTTGGTAAATGTAGCATTTGGATTTCATCTTGAATAAACAGGGCTAATTCCTTGCTGTCTTCTTCCGAATTATTCTTTTCAAGAACTGTATTTATTCTTGCACTTGTTGCCTCTTTTATGGGAGTTTTAGGTATTGCTTCTTGCTTATTCATCTCCTCTCCGACTATTCCTGAGGTATTTTTCTTCTTACTACTTTTATCTTCTTCTATAATTGGTTGACTTTCTTTGACAAATACTGGTACAGGGGTTTGTTCCTGAGGTTTTGTGGGTATTATATCTTTATCTAATAGAGGAATAGGAGAAGCAGATGCAGCCTTTCCCTCTTCTGTCTTAATATGAATCTTTTCTTTTGGTTGTTCTGGTAAGAGCTTAGGAATAACTGGAGCTGGCGTACTAGTTAGGGGAGGAGAAGAGGGTGCTGTTTCCTCCCTAGATATTCCTCTCTCTTCTTTAACTTGTTGGGGTTTTGGCACCTTAGTAGTTAAAGGATTTTCTTCAGGCTGAGAAAGGATAGGCGATAAAATCTTTAGAGCTTTCTCCTCCGGTAGAGCATTTGTAGTGGAGTCTGCTGGCACAGATGGCAGCACTGGCGAGGTGTGAGGTGAAGGCGGTGGTTTTAATTTATATTGAGAATCTGGAGGTAGCGAAGGAATCACATCATCAATATTTTGGGTATCTTTAACGGAATTTAGGTCAGGTAGGGGCTTCGGTACTTGGTTAATTACTTTTCTTTTTTCTAATATATTTTCGTTGTCTAAAATTGGTAATTTTTTATCCCCTAAATCGATGAGAGGCTCGCCTTCTTCTATATTACTATCAGCCGTTGGCTCTTGTACGCTCTGCTTTTTTGGCTGTACTGCTGGAGAATCAGATTTTTTAGGCTTAAAAATTTTATCAAAAAAGGATTGGGTATTGCTTGATTTGGTATTCTCGGAGTTGGGTAACTCGGTCGGAAGAGGAGGTAACGCAGAGTTAGCTTTGTTAAGGAATAAAAAAATAGCTACTAACATTATTACTATAGATTTATTAAAGCTTAATTTAATTAATGACTTTAGAATAATCAAATTCTTATGTTTTTTCCCCAAAGTAAAGTGCATTCTAATACCTACATATGTTTCTTGTTATATAGCATGTGAATCTTAAGGTAAAATAAAAAAACAATTCTTGAAAGTAAATTTCTATTAATTGGTTCATATCGGAGTAGTATTATACTACTCACTTTACCGAATTGTTTTTTTATTTTATCGTGAACGCAGGTGCTCACGTACTGGCATGTACGCTGCGCGCGCTCGCCATTTAAAATAAAATCCAATTCTTGAAGTTGATTCTATCGTCTACCAACTCTTCAGGTACGAGCAGTATACGCATTAAATCTATAACTTTTTATCCTTCCATGCAATGGTAAGTCTTTATATTATGGGTAATAAATTAGAGCAGTTTTGAATGAATAATAAAAATTACTTTCAATAGAATTAGTAGTAGCAAAATAAGCGGGATCCGATATAGTGAGTTGATTTAAATTTATAATAAAGTCCCAGTAGTTGCCAGCGTAACTAATTTAGCTGGATTGACTACCAAAAGAGAGGTGTATTCTGTAAAGCTAGCTATTTTATACTATCAATATATTTAATTTTTGATAAAATAGATTAATGGTGGGGAGATAATATATTAAGAGAGGGTTATAACGTCTTAAATCTTTTACAGCAGCCTTATTGTTGTACTAGGTTTGGATAAGAAGGGCCCAGATTGAGTTCTTTGTAGCTACAAGTTATAAGATTTTCTGGTAATAGATGAAATGATAATAGCTAATACATGGCTCATTTTTGTTAAAAAATAGCTTCAAATTAAAATTCTTGAAGTACGAGCAGTATATATACGCAATGGATTTCAAGAGTTGGATTTTATTTGCCAGGGGTGAGCGCGCGGAGCGTACAACTAAGTACGTGAGCACGCGAAACTTTGATAAAATGACAAAACAACTCTTGAAAGGCGAATAGTATACCTCTATTCTCGATAAGAAATCATATCTTATTTAGAATTCGTATATACTGCTCGTAACTGAAGAGTTGGTATACGAAGGTCAACTTCAAGAAGAGCTAGGAGTGTCAAAGTCGAGAAGCGCAGAGTATATAGTACGTGAGCATCGCAGATCTTTAGACATGACGACGCCATTCTTGAAGTTCACCGAGTATATATTGAGTTATATGGTTGGATTAATAGAGACTTGCTGCATAAGTCAATCTAGTGGGTGATTTTGTTGTCACAACGTGGCCTGACGCTCCTCATATACATCCCCGTACGCAGTTCGGTTCGGCTTCGTTTTTCTAAAAACCCCGAGCGCTTTTTCGACTTATGCAGGAAGTCTAATATTACAATTGTTACTAAATTATCTAAGGACAGTTTATGAAGATATCAATATCAGGTCAACATATTTCTGTAGGCAATGCGCTACAGGAATATGTTAGAAACCGCACTTTACAAATAACTGGAAAGTATCTTATTAATGCAATTAGCGCAAATATTCATTTCTCTAAAGATGGATTTCAATTTATTTGTGATATTATAGTTAATGATGGGACTAGTAGGCATATGCTATTAAAGAGCAATTCTACTTCGGATGAAATATACTCATCATTTGATATAGCGATTTCCAAGTTGGAAAAACAACTGAGAAAATATAAATCTAAACTTAAAGACCGTCATGACAAAATTAAAATATCGGAACTGGCTCCTGAAGCAATAAAATATGTTATTACTCCTAATAATCAGCACGAAGATGATAACATAACAGCTGATAACCCAGTAATTATAGCGGAAAAATCCATAGAAATATTGAATTTATCAGTAAGCGCAGCAGTAATGAAAATGGATCTTGAAAACCTACCAGCTTTGATGTTTCAAAATGTTAATACTAATCGTATCAACGTAGTTTATTATCGCCGCGATGGGAATATCTCTTGGATAGACTCTAAATAATTTAAAGCTGAATTGTGGAGTATACTGGTGGGCAGTAGTGGGTTCGAACCACCGACCTTTACGATGTCAACGTAATGCTCTAACCAGCTGAGCTAACTGCCCTTAATGAAATTATTAAAATTATTTTTTGAAGTAAGGTTATATTCCTCATAAGGCTTGTATACTCTTTCAAAGGCGCGTATATACTCGATGAACTTCAAGAATTGGCGTGTTCATCGTGCCCTAAAGATCGAGGCTGCTCACGTACTTTAGTACGCACCGCTGCTCGACTTTGAGCCTCCTGCCTCTTCTTGAAATTGTTTCTATCGTACTGCCAACTCTATCATGGGCAAGCGATATATATACTGCTCGTCTTTCAAAAATTGGATTTTATTTTAAATGGTGAGCGTTTGCTGCGTACATGCTAGTACGTGAGCACGTGAGTCCATGATAAAATAAAATCCAATTTTTGAAAGACGAGCAGTATATTATGTTATATAGCTTAGATTCGATTATCTTACGCTATATTCTGTCTCTCTATTTTTATTTAATTAGCTCTACAGAACCTAGTATATAATAACAAAAAATTCAAGTTCTATTTGCACTATTTTCCATATTCTGTTATGATCCTCCACAAAATTTGTATAATATACTTAATTGATTGGGAGAATGGAGAGCAACAAGTGAGAACGCGCGGAGATAATATATTGAATATTGGTACGCAAGAGTTTCAACTTTTTAAAAAACCAATTCTTCAAAGTGTAAAGAGTATATATGACTCTCAGGTCTAAAGCTTTTGATATTAATAATAAGTTTGTAGTAAGTTTAGATGGACCAGCTGCTTCTGGCAAAGGTACAATTGGTCGCCTCCTAGCCGCTAAGCTTGAATTAGCTTACTTCCAGTCTAGTAAAGTATATAGAAATTTAGCATTAAGTTGTATAAATAATAAGATTGATCCTAATGATCAAGAAGCAGTAATTAAATTGTCGCAAGATATCAGTATTGTACAAGATAAAGAGCTGGGCGCAGAAAATATTGGTATGATAGCCTCGCAAGTTGCAATAATACCAGAAGTAAGAAGTAATTTAGGGGAATATTTAGTAGAATTGATAAGAATAACTCCGAGAATTATTATGGAAGGAAGAGATATTGGAACAGTCATTGCGCCTTCAGCTGACTTAAAAATTTTTATTAACGCAGATATTAAGGTCCGCTCGGAGAGAAGGTATAACGAATTACATAAAAGTGGTACACGATATACATTATCTGATATTTTAGCTCAGTTAGAAATAAGGGATCAAAGGGATAGGGAGCGTATTAGCTCTCCTTTAACAATTCCTGAAGGTGCTTTGGAAATTGATACTTCTCTTTTAGCTCCACAAGAGGTATTAGATAAAATAATAGAATTTATTTCTATGCGGTAATATGGCTTTGAGATAAGTGCTATCAAGACCCTGCATTACAGAAAATATCAAGAATTAGTTGTAGAAACTGCCCTATAATCTGGTTATGATTTTTAAATGATCTCCTATTTTGTGCTTTATGATACGCAGTGGAAATAGGGGAGCAGTGTTAGACTTCCTGCATAAGTCGATCTAGTGGATGATTTTGTTGTCACAACTTGGCCTGACGCTCCTCATGTACATCCCCGTACACTGAGGTGCTCAGCTTCGTTTTTCCTAAAAATCCCTTAACTATTTTCGACTTATGCAGGAAGTCTATTGACTATGAAATACCTGGTTGCTGCGGAGCACAAATCACAAAAAATTTGATTTGTGCTTTGCTAATATCTCCTTAAAATATATAAAAAGAAATATATAGAAAGATTTGGTGTTTAGAGACCTTGTCCTAATGAAAGCAGCAAGTATAGAATTTGGCCAAGAGGACTATTAATTGACTAGGTTCAGTGCCCCTAGTATTAGTTCAGTTTATTTTTAACCTTTAAAATTTCATGCTAGATTGCACAAGCTAGTATTAGAGAAAAATATGCAAATAAAATTTAAGAAAAAATTCGTCCCGCAACTTGCTGAAACAAATATTCAAGCTAATGAACAGTTTGAAGAAATGCTCGATACTATAAGTACTAGCCACGTAAAAGAAGGCACTGTCGTTAAAGGACAGGTGGTCGGGGTTACTAAAAGTATTATTATTATTGATGTAGGACTAAAAAATGAAGGTAGAGTACCTATCGAAGAATTTGATTTGGCCCATAACCAGCCTTTACCTGCGATGGGGGAGATAGTTGATGTATATATTGAAAAACTAGAAGGGCGTAACGGCAAAACTATTCTAAGCCGAGAAAAAGCTATTAGAGAAGAAGCATGGGGACATTTAGAAACTGCATGTGCAAAAGGCCAATTTGTTGATGGGGTAATATTTGGCCGAGTTAAAGGAGGTTTTACCGTTGATTTATCAGGAGTTGTTGCTTTCTTACCAGGGAGTCAAGTAGACGTTAGACCTATAAAAGATGTGTCTTCGCTAATGGGGATTAAACAGCCATTTCAAATTTTAAAGATGGATAAAAAACTTGGTAATATAGTAGTGTCTAGGAGAGCTATACTTGAAGAATCACGATCTGAAGCACGCGAAGAAATGTTATCGAAAATCAAGAAGGGAGTAATATTAGAGGGAATGGTAAAAAATCTTACTCATTATGGGGCCTTCATTGATTTAGGGAATGTTGATGCTTTACTACATGTGACAGATATATCATGGAGTAGAATCAATCACCCTTCGGAAGTGTTAGCGATAGGGCAAAAAGTTAAAGTAATAGTGATTGAGTATAACGAAGAAACGAAAAAGATTTCTCTTGGCATGAAGCAACTAGACCATAACCCATGGCAAAGCATAAAAGAGGAGTTTCCAGTTGGCAAAGCCATGATTGGTAAAGTAACAAATATTGCTGACTATGGGGTATTTATTGAGTTAAAAGATGGAATTGAAGGGTTGGTTCATTCAAGTGAAATTAATTGGGTTAAAACAAATCAACATCCTAAGAAAATGCTGACTATAGGCCAGGAAGTTCAATTTAAAATTCTAGAAGTGGATACCAATAAACATAGAATCTCTTTAAGTATTAAACAATGTCAAGAAAACCCACTAGTTGAATTCGCTCACAAACATCCGGTTGGGAGTATCATTGAAGCGGCTCCGATCAGGAATATTACGGATTTTGCATTATTTGTGGCTCTTGAGGATAATATTGATGGGATGATTCATGAAACTGATATTAGTTGGGAAGGTAATGGGGCTGAGTTATTAAAATCCTATAAAAAGAATGATTTAATAGACTGTAAAGTATTATCAATAGATATTGAGAAAGAACGCATAGGATTGGGTATCAAGCAGTTAACTGAAGACACCTTACCCGAAGAGTTTGAAACTTACAAAAAAAATATGATTATTCCTTGTTCAGTGATTGCACTTAAAGAGGATGGGATCGAAGTTGCTTTAGATGAACAAGTCATAGGCTTTATTAAGAAATCTGAGCTTTCAAGCGAAAGGGATGATCAGAAAGTTGAAAAATTTTGCGTTGGTGACAAAATAGAGGCGAAAGTTATTGCTATAGATAAAGCATCACGTAAAATTACTTTATCAATCAAAGCTCTTGAATTGGAAGAAAGGAAGAAAGCTATCAAAGAATACGGCTCTAATGATAGCGGAGCTAGTCTTGGAGACATTCTAGGGGCGGCACTTGATAATAGTAAGCATCAAAAATAAGTGATATACGCTACTCATTCTGCCGAATTGTCTTTTATTAGACTTCCTGCATAAGTCGATCTAGCTGGTGATTTTGTCGTCAAAACTTGCCTCCGCTCCTGAGCTGCGTACATGAATGCAGCTCGGCTCAGCTTCGTTTTTCCTAAAAATCCCGAGTGCTTTTTTGACTCATGCAGGAAATCTAAAGTATGAGCAATATGCTGGGCAGTTAATAATTAGAAATTTTGTATGGATAGCTTAATAATTCAAGGGGGAATCCCTCTGAAAGGGGATATTAATGTTAGTGGTGCTAAAAATTCAGCATTACCAATTATGGCCGCCTCTTTACTTACCAGTAAACTTAGCTTAAATAATATTCCAAATCTTACGGATATTACTACCATGAAAACTCTCCTCAACGAGATGGGTAGTATCATCACGGTGACAGAACATCCGCAGCATTTAAGTATAGAAATTGACAGCAGTAAAGTGAATAACCTTGTTGCTCCTTATGATATTGTATGTAAAATGCGAGCTTCGATTTGGGTACTTGCTCCTTTGCTTTCCAGGTTTTCTGAAGCAAAAGTTTCCCTACCGGGAGGGTGCGCTATAGGAGCTAGGCAAGTTGACCTACATATCGCGGTGTTACAAGCTATGGGAGCAGACATTAAGGTTGATCATGGTTATATTAATGCTAAAGTTAAAGGTAGATTGAACGGGGTAAATTTCACCTTTAATAGAATATCGGTTGGTGCAACCATTAATGCTATAATGGCTGCTACTTTAGCTAACGGAGAAACAACTTTATTGAATTGTGCTAGGGAGCCAGAAATAGTTGATTTATGCCATTGTTTAAAAAAGATGGGATCTGAGATTTATGGAATAGGGAGCAGCACAATTAAAATTATTGGTAAAAGCCATTTAAACAATGCCACTTACTCAATTATGCCCGATCGTATTGAAGCGGGTACCTATATGATAGCAGCAGCAATTACTAAAGGTGATTTAAATATTTACGGTATCGAATATAAGATAATTAAAAATCTGGTCGTAAAACTACTTAAAGCAGGGATACAAGTCTTACCTATTGATAGAGGTCTCAAAATTACTTACGTAGGTAAAATAGATCCTGTCAATATTCAAACTAACCCGTATCCGGGTTTTGCCACTGATTTACAAGCCCAATTCATGAGCTTAATGTCTTTATGTAGCGGCTACTCTATAATTACAGAAAATATTTTTGAAAATCGTTTTATGCATGTGCCTGAATTATGTCGAATGGGCGCTCGTATTACGATTAAAGGGAATAGGGCACGAATATCGGGGGTGCAATCTTTAGTGGGCGCAGAAGTGATGGCAAGCGACCTTAGAGCCTCAGTATCATTAGTCTTAGCTGGGCTCACAGCTCAGGATCAAACTATAATCCATAAAATCCACCATTTAGATCGGGGCTACCAAGCTTTAGAACAAAAATTAATAAATTGTGGGGCAGAGATACGGCGTGTCCGAAAAGATACCTTGTAGGTTCTGTAGGCTTCCTGTATACTACTCGTCTTTCAAAAATTGTTTTTTTATTTTATCATGGACTCACGTGCTCACGTACTAGCATATACGCTGCGCGCGCTCGCCATTTAAAATAAAATCCAATTCTTGAAGTACGAGCAGTATACTCTCTAATCTCAAGCGGAAGACAATATAAATTGGCTGGGATTTTTAATTCTATCTTCAATTTCATGACGAAAATGACGAATTAGCCCTTGTATAGGCCAAGCTGCAGCATCTCCTAGAGCGCAAATAGTACGCCCTTCTATCATTTTGGTAGTATCTAATAGTTGATCTATTTCTTCCATTCGAGCCTGTCCTTTCACTAATTTCATCATAATACGCCACATCCAGCCTGTCCCTTCTCGACAAGGAGTGCATTGCCCACAAGATTCATGCATATAAAATTTACTAAGGCGTGCGATTGCATAAATGATATCAGTAGAATTATCCATAACAATTATTCCGCCAGTTCCTAAGGCTGACCCTAGAGCTTTCAAGCTATCAAAATCCATGGTAGCTTCTTCGCATAATAATTTTGGAAGTAATGGGATGGAAGAACCGCCCGGGATAATAGCTTTAAGGTTATCCCAGCCTCCCCGTACGCCGCCAGCATATTGATCAATTAATTCTCTCAAAGGAATTCCTAAAGTTTCTTCAACATTACATGGTTTATTAACATGACCTGAAATACAAAAAATCTTAGTCCCAGTATTATTGGGTTTGCCCAGGGACGCAAACCACTCACCGCCACGGCGAAGTATGGTAGGAACAACTGCAATCGATTCAACATTATTAATGGTAGTAGGGCAGCCATATAAACCAAAGCTAGCTGGAAAGGGGGGTTTTAACCTTGGAAATCCTTTGTTACCTTCTAGACTTTCAAGTAATGCTGTTTCTTCGCCACAAATATAGGCGCCAGCGCCTCGGTGCAGGTAAATATCAAGCCTATATTCTGTACCGCAAACATTGGGGCCAATAAAACCAGCTTCATAAGCTTCATCTATTGCCCTTTGGATATTTGAGGACTCATTATAAAATTCACCGCGAATATATATATAGCAAGTATGGGCCTTAATAGCAAAGCTAGCAAGTACGCATCCTTCTAGTAGCTTATGGGGTTCATACCTTAAAATATCTCGGTCCTTACAAGTACCAGGCTCGGACTCATCGGCATTCACTACTAAATAACTAGGTTTAGGATGTTCTTTAGGCATGAAGGACCATTTAGTACCAGTAGGGAATCCAGCCCCCCCTCTCCCTCTAAGCCCAGATTTTTTTACTTCTTCAATGATCCATTCTCTACCTTTATTAATAAGATCCTTGGTATTATCCCAGTCTCCTCGTTTCTTACTACTATCTATATCACATTTTTCTTGGCCATTAAGATTAGCAAAAACCTTATCACTATTTTTTAACATAAATTATTACTACAAATAATCAGAGGGTTGATTTTCAATTTTCCACTTGTGGTTATATATTAGCCTTCCTGCACAGGTCGAGCTAGTAGACCTCTTTCGAAACTCTACTTCTGTTGGTAATTTGTACGTCGAGTCTAGGCTCGAATCCTCACGTACGTCTATGTACGCTGCGGTACTCGACTTCGTTTCTCCTAAAAATTCTTCAATTATCTTTAGGTTATGCAAGAGGTCTACTATTTTTTCGACTTATGTAGGAAGGCTATTAAGTTAGGGTTAGTAACTTAAAATTAGCGTATCTCTCTCTATCCTAAAACTTTTAAATCGTTCTAATACCGACATACCTAATAGCGATATATCCAGTCCTCCCATACCAACATGGGCTCCCACTTTCCTAAAATTGCTATCCCCTAACTTGATATTATCTAATTCCACATAAGCAGCCTTGCTTACCCCATTAGCGGTAGAATAAGTTTTGGTAAACTTCATCGCTGATAAGTCAAAATTTAGTTTCTTTGCATCTTTGGTTGTTAAGGCTACATCTCTGGCGCCAGTATCCACCATAAACCTAATTTTTACTCCATTAACAAAAGCATCAATATAAAAATGTCCATCACTATTGCGGTGAGTTACTATTTCCCCGTGCGTATTAACCCAACTATATGAAGGTACCAGTACCGCTATAACTCTTTGTGATACATAATTTAACTCAAATCTAAAAGCATAACCAATAATTATAACAAGCAATATCCCTATCCAAATTAGCAGTTGCGTCGAAAATAAAATAATATTTTTTTGAAGGAAAGCATTATAAAGAAAAATTAAGGCCCATAAGGCCCCTGCCACCCCCATAAAAAGTGCAGCAAGATCTATATCCTCCCAAGAGAAATCTGGTAGTTTATTTCCTACCATTTTATATATAACAAAAGTGACAATAGTGCTAATAAAAAGAATTATTATGAATTTTATTATGATTTTCATTAATTCACATTAACTCCCCTATATTTTCCAAAAATAACCTAGCCCTATGAGATTCAGGTTGCGC
Organism: Candidatus Tisiphia endosymbiont of Beris chalybata; assembly: GCF_964026555.1. Classification (NCBI taxonomy): domain Bacteria; kingdom Pseudomonadati; phylum Pseudomonadota; class Alphaproteobacteria; order Rickettsiales; family Rickettsiaceae; genus Candidatus Tisiphia; species Candidatus Tisiphia endosymbiont of Beris chalybata. The sequence goes on from NZ_OZ032159.1 coordinate 1,389,485, forward strand.
AAAAAATTTCTCACTAGGCTGGTCTGCTAGTACTTGTCCCTGATTCATAAAAATTATCCTATCGGCTATCATTTGAGCAAACTTAATATGATGAGTCACTATCACCATGATTACTTGAAGCTTTAATAAGGTGATGCTTTCAATAATATCTTTAATATTTTCAGGATCTAGCGCAGAAGTTGGCTCATCAAATAGCATTATTTCTGGGTCCATCATTAAGGCCCGACAAATTGCTACCCTTTGTTTTTCCCCTCCAGACAGGTTAACAGGAAAGGAGGCGATTTTTTGCTGTAGGTTAAATTGAGCAAGTAATTTTTCTGCCTTTATCATTGCCGCTTTTTGTCCTATTTTTAACACATTGACCGGCGCATATATCAAATTATCTTGGACATTAAAATGTGGAAAAAGATTAAAAGCTTGAAACACCATACCAGTTTTAAGACAAAGTTCTCTTTTATTTTTTTGATTCAACTTTTGATCATTAATAAAAACATCTCCGTTAGTTGGGGTTTCCAAACCATTAATAATACGTAATAGAGTTGATTTCCCACTTCCAGAAGAACCTAAAATTGCTATAGTTTCCTTTTTGTTGAATTCTAGGCTTACTTCTTTAAGCGCATAAGTTTTATGATAGCACTTAGACACTTTATCAATTTTTATCATATTAAACCACTAATTTATAACCATCGTATAATGGCTTGATATTAGAGGGTAAGATTTTTAGTATTTCATGATAATCAATGAAATGATTCATATTAGTTAATAATATTTGTTGAGGGTTAAATTCCTTATTCCATTGTAAAATTTTATCTAAACCTGCATGATGGTCATTAGATTTATACGCCATACAATCTAAAATCCAAACTTTAATATCTTGTAAAAAGCCCTTAGATTCTTCTGGAAAATCTGCAACATCACTAGAATACACAAAATCCCCTATTCTTATTCCTAAACTATCTATAGAGCCATGATTTTGTCTAAAGAATTGTACTTCTATAGTGTTAATAGTACATTTTGTAAAAAAATCTATAGATTTGCCAACTAATTTTTCAGGAGCAAATAAATACTGATTACGTGCTACTATCCTGTCTATCGTGTCATAATCCGAAAATATCGCTAGTGGTTTTTTTTGAATAAATGGGAATACCCGTAAATTATCGATTCCACTAACATGATCGGCGTGATCATGGGTTAAGATAGCTGCATCTACTTTTTTAACTTTCTCTCTTATTAATTGGTCTTTAATATCAAAACCAAAATCAATAAGAATTTGACTATCATCATCATCGATATATATTGATGATCTGGTTCTTTTATTATAGTTTGATTGAGAAGTGCAAATATTGCATTCGCAACCAATTACAGGAACGCCAAGTGACGCACCACACCCTAGTACTGTAACTTTTAGCATGATATTTATTTACTTAAACCAAATTAAAAATGTTTGAATTTTTATATAACTTCCTAGGCCTGAATCAAGAAATATTTTTATATCTTAATAAAATAACAAATTATTCTAACATACTAGTCTATATTCTCCAAATCATCTCTTATTGTTTTAATATTAGTAATTTTGCTATAGCTTATTTTATATATAGCATCTACTTTTATATCCGCTTAAAAAAGATTCAAGATTTTGGCCAGTTCTATATAAAATTCTGGCCGATATATAATAGGTTATTTCTTCTGGGAATAATCTATATCATATTTGGTTTAACTTATACTCTATTAAAATTTTCTGTTAATCTCCCTAGGCCATTTTGTTCACTACCGGACCATAGCTTTACCACTATTGCTGATGTGAGCTTAGAGAGATGTTTATCAAGCTTTCCTAGTAGTCATGCGGGCCTTACATTAATAGTGGCCTATAGCATTTGGTCAAATATAACAATTCCTCAAAAAATTGTTACTGCCCTAATAATGCTATTAGCTGCTCTCTCACGTATTACCTTAGCCATGCATTATCCAGCAGATATTATATATAGTTATATTATCACTGCCTTCATTATAATAATTAGCAAAACAATATTTAGAACTTTTTCTAATAATTTAATAAAACGCATTGGGGAGATTATTATAAAAAAATTATATATTTAACTTAGGTTCTGTGAAGGAAATTTTTATTTTGAATAAATTCAAGTTATGATTATAATAGGATCATTCGAATATACTAAAAAATTTTGTATGTAGTTTTAAATTTATGCAAAATATAGAAATTATTAAAACAAACTCTCCTTCTGTGTTGTGCTTGGGTAAAGAACCACCTTTTGATCACCCAACAATTTATTTAGCAATAGACCCGAATATTGGATCTATTAGGTGCCCATATTGCAGTAAAAATTTCGTGTTAAATTCTAAATGACCTAAATCTAAAGTAGCATATAATAACAGATAATAAACTTTAGAATTTTAGGATAACTATCATGAAAAAATCTTTACGATGGCTAATAATAATATGGCTAGGCATATCGTATAATAAGGCTTTGGCAGCGCAACAGATTACTAATCTGATTATACCTATTAGTTATTTTGTAAACCACGAAAAGCAGCTTAAAGAAATTAAAGAACATTTAAGCCAGCATAGAAAAGTAAGTATTATCGGGACTAGTGGTATAGGAAAGACTCAGCTCGCAAGAATATATGCCCAAAAAAACCAAGATTTGTACAATATTATTTGGTTTTTCGATTGCAACCTCAATTTAAAAGAAGAATTTATAAAGTTAGCTAAACAGCTTAACCAGTTTCTCAAAGCTAATATTTCGGAAGAAGCTAATTCGGCCCAGGAGGAAGTGATTAATTACCTGTTCCATCAAAAAAAATGGTTATTGGTATTTGATAACCTGAAGATTGGGGAAAATAAGAAAATCAAAGAGATAATAGATTGGCATCATAAAGGGGCGCTTATCTTTTGTTCGCAAGATAGTAAAGGGCTACCCAATGTTTTGGAAATGAATTTACTGGCGGAAGAAGATGCTATTAAGTTAACCAAAAGCTTATTAGCTACCCAAAATGTGCAAGATAGTGAATTTTTAATAAAAGCCTTCAGTGGGTATCCAATATTACTAGTACAAGGGGCGCAGTTACTCAATAAAATTAAGGGTTTAAGTAGAGAAGAATATAAAAAAAAGATTTATCAATCCGCCGATAAAATAGAAGTAAATATCAACAGAGCTATTAACGAACTGTCTCCTAGTGCCGTTAGTTTACTGAGTAAGATTGCTTTAATAAATAATCAGGGTTTTTCTTATGAAATGCTGCGTGCTATTATCCAAAATGAAGATACGATAAAAGAGGATATTTCCCAATTATCTAAATTTTTATTAATCAGTTATATTGATACAGGCCCCAAGAACCCAATTTTTGAAATGCATGATATCATTGCTGACAAAGTACGAGAAATAAATGGTAATAAAAATAATAAAGAGTATTTAGAGGATATAATAGTTAAATTAGTTAACTTCATCCCTGACGATATTATCAAGGCCTATCACTTTAGAAATTCTAAAACTATCCACGATAACTTTGAAATAATTGTCAAGAATGCCCAAAAATATAATATTAATATATATAAATTATTGCTCCTGAATGAAAATTTAATGACACAATATATTGATTCTTTCAACAATTATAAGGCAGAAAAATTAGTAAATTGGTTTAACAAAAATAAACAAGAAGGAAAATTTAAAGTATGGGTAATGAGCAATTATGAAAAAGCTGCATACGCTTCTTATTTAGAACTTATAGGAATGTATTATAGATATATATGCCAGTGGGGTAAGGCGCTTGAATATTATACTGAAGCAAAAGGAGTACTGAGTGTTATTAAAGGGTATGAAGCCTTTAAATATGATATATTTCACCTTCTGGCTGATATTAATATTCGCTTAGGAGATTTACCACAAGCAGAAAAAAATATTCAAATAATGGAAAACATGCTTAATAGTGGGTTAGTATCCGGAGGGGATATAATCAGCCTCTATACTGTTAAGGCATGTTTATTATACACACAAGGGAAATATATTGAGGCGTTAGAAAAGCTTAATCAATCTATCAAAACGCTATTTGACATGGGTACTGATAGTAATGATACAGTATTATCTGTTCGTTATTTATGTAAAGGGGCAATATTAAATTCAATTGGTAGATATAGAGAAGCTTATAAACAAGTTGAGCAAGCATATAAGATATATAGCAATGTAAAAAAAGAAAATCCTGCAATATTTTCTCGAATTTATATTCAGTTTGCTAGGAGTGAATTAGGACAAGAAAAGTTGCCTAAAGCTTTGGAGCATATTAATAAAGCTATTGGTATATTATTAGCGGATGAACTGCGAAATCCAAAAAATATCGCTTACTCAGAAGATCCTGAGCTGGCAGCTAGCTATGTAGTACAAGGAGAAGTCTTGTTTGCTAAAAATCATCTGAGGAAAGCAATAGAATCATATAAAAAGGCTCACATGATATATTCTTACCTGTATGGAAAGAATTTAAAAAATGTAGCGCAGGTAAGCTACCTATACCTACAAGGAGCTAAAGCTGCATGTAAGTTAAAGAATGTATATAATTATACTATCTTTCGTTATCAGCAGCTAAAGGAATTTGGGGAAAACCATCCCAATACTATTGCTATGTTAAAATATTGTAAACAGTATAAGGGAGTTGCAGATCATAAAAATTAGAGTTTTTATAACTGTCCCTAGGTTCTGATATCTACTTATAACTTATTTCTAAGATATAAGAACCTAGATCTACTAGTTAGTGTTGTTGCATAAGGGAAATGAATATATTATGTCAATTAAGATAAAATTTTTATCAGATAGTACAATAAATCGTATAGCTGCAGGTGAAGTAATAGAAAAGCCAGCTTCTGTAGTCAAGGAATTGGTAGAAAATGCGATAGATGCCTTAAGTACTAAAATAGATATAGTGCTTGAGCAAGCTGGTAAAAATCTGATTATCATTTCTGATAATGGCATAGGTATGTCAGAGGAAGAATTAAAAATTGCTATAGAACGTCATACTACTTCTAAGCTGGATGAGGCAGATTTACTTAATATTAACAGCTTTGGTTTTCGAGGTGAAGCATTGCCTTCCATAGGGGCAGTTAGTAAAATGCAAATTACTTCCAAAGCTCGCGGTAGTGATAGAGCTTATCAAATACAAATTAGCAGTAGTAAAGGTAAAGAAACTAACCCGACAATTCATAATGAAGGGACTACAATTGAAATAAGAGATTTATTTTGGACTACACCGGCTCGGTTAAAATTTTTAAGATCGGATAAGTCAGAACTAGCTGCCTGCATTGATATAGTAAAGAAAATTGCCTTAGCGCACCCTTCAATCTCTCTTAGCTTAACACATGATGGCAAAGCTCTGATAAAAGTCAAAGGGCGAGAAGGAGATCGTGAGAATATTTTGCAACAAAGAGTCATAGAACTATTAGGGGCGGATTTTATAGAAAATGCGGCAAATATTAACTTACAAAGGCCGGGGCTTTTAATATATGGTTTCACTAGTATTCCTACTTTCAACAGAGCTTCTACTGGTGATCAGTTTCTATTTGTTAATAACAGGCCAGTAAAAGATAAACTATTACAAGTCGCTTTAAGAATAGCTTATCAAGATTATTTAGCGAAAGATAGGCATCCTGCTGCTGTGTTGTTCCTCCAAATAGACCCCCAGCTAGTGGATGTTAATGTTCACCCGGCCAAAACAGAAGTAAGGTTTCATGATCCCAATACTATCCGTGGTTTACTAATAGGAGCAATCAAAGACGCTTTAGCCACTAAAAGTCATATGGTATCCACGAATATTGCTGCTACTACCCTTGGGCTCTTTAAAAATTATAGTACGCTCAACACACCTTATAATAAACCTGAATCGCGCAAGGAAATTATAGCAAATAGCTTCTCGGATAATAAGATACAGGGTAATTATAAAGCCCAGGCTTTGAGCACTAATAATTTTCAGCCACAATTAGTAAGAACCCAACCTCATGCTAAAGTTGAGGCTCATGCTAAAGTTGAGATGATAGAGGCAGATATTCTTAATACTGATAATTTAATAAGCAAAAATACAAGTAGTCAGGATACAAATAGCCAAGATATAAGTAGCCAAGGTGAATTTAGCAGCGCTAATTCTGCACCAATATATCCTCTTGGAGCAGCAAGAGCGCAACTTCACGGTACTTATATCATCTCACAAACCAATGATAGTATTGTTATTATAGATCAACATGCTGCTCATGAACGTTTAGGGTATGAAAAAATTAAAAAAATGATTAGTAATAACGGATTAATTAAACAGCGGTTATTAATTACAGAAATAATAGAATTACCTGATGAAAATAGAGCAAATTTGCTATATAACCACAAAGATGATTTATCTACATTAGGTTTAAGTATAGAAAAATTTAGTGATCGATCAATTATAGTATCAGAAGTCCCAAGTTTGCTAGAAAGTGTTAATATAGAGCAATTAATTCAAGATTTAGCAGATAATTTATCTGAGCTTGGAGAAAATATTTCCTTGATTCAATTGATTGAACATGTTACAGAAACATATGCATGCCATTATTCGATCCGAGCTGGTAGGAAATTATCTGCAGACGAGATGAATGCATTATTACGACAAATGGAAGACACCCCCTTTTCTGGCCAGTGTAATCATGGGAGACCAACCTACATCGAACTCAAACTTAAAGATATAGAACGTTTGTTTGGTCGTACGTAAGGCGTATGGCTTGGAAAGGAAATAATTAATAATAGACTTCCTGCATAAGTCGAAAATAGTTAAGGGATTTTTAGGAAAAATGATGCTGAACCGAGCTGTGGACAAGGATGAGGCTGAGGAGCGGAGGCAAGTTTTGAGGACAAAATCACCAACTAGTAAAATCACCAACTAGATCAACTTATGCAGGAAGTCTAATAAACCTCAAAGTATAATTATTATGTAGGTTTAACATTAGCATTAATAATTAAAAAAAAATAATAAGATGTTTCATTATAATAAAATATTTAATAATCATATAGATGAAATCAAGAGAGAAGGAAGGTATCGAGAGTTTGTGCCTGTTCAAAGACAAGCGGATAATTTCCCCTCAGCCTGGTACAATAATAAAAATATAGTAATGTGGTGTATTAACGATTATCTGGGAATGAGTAAACACCCCAGCGTTACTAATGCTGCTCTGGACGCGATCTCTCAATATGGGATTGGGTCAGGAGGAACAAGAAATATTGGCGGTAATAATAGTTGTATAATACAGTTAGAAAAAGAACTAGCGGATTTACACCAAAAGGATATGGCATTAGTGTTTACTTCTGGTTATGTGGCAAATGATACGACCCTGGCGACTCTTGCTAAAATAATGCCAGAGATAGTTTTTTTCTCAGATGAGCTCAATCATGCTTCTATTATTTCTGGGATTCGTAACTCAAAAGCTGAGAAATATATATATCATCATCTTGATACTGAACATTTGGAAGGGTTATTAAAACAAATTGACATTAATAGGCCCAAAATTATTGTTTTTGAATCTGCTTACTCTATGGATGGCTTATTCTCTCCTGTAAAACAAATTATAGATTTAGCCAAAAAATATAATGCTCTTACTTTTATTGATGAAGTGCATACAGTGGGATTATATGGCCGAAGTGGCGCTGGTATTGCGGAACTTTATAATTGTGCTGATCAAATTGATATTATTCAAGGAACTCTAGGTAAAGCTTACGGTACTATTGGAGGATATATAGCAGCAAAACAGCAGATTATTGATTCCATTAGATTAAGCGCCCCCGGCTTTATATTTACCACCTCATTGCCGCCGGTTATCGCTGCTGCGGCTACTACTAGTATTGCTCATTTAAAACATTCTAGTATTGAAAGAGAAATGTATCAAAAAGTAATAGCAAAAGTTAAGAAATCTTTTAATGACGCTAACGTACCATATTTTAAAAATGACAGCCATATTATACCAATAATTATTGGCGATCCTGTAAAGGCTAAATATATTTCTAAAGTGTTATTAGACAAATATAATATTTATGTTCAACACATTAATTTTCCTACTGTGCCACGAGGTACAGAACGCCTGAGGATCATACCAACGCCAGATCATACTGACGCAATGATAGAGGAACTTACTAAAGCTTTAGTGGAAATTTTTAGTACACTCGCCATATCTCAAACAATTAATTCGCATTTTATAATAAAAACTCCGCTGATCCCTGCAGCATAAACTTTTGTGTTGCAATAAGTTCTTGCAGACAAGATATAAGTAATTTGATATAGTCCATTATCTTTATAATCTATAAAACAGAAATAAATAACATGAAATTAATATTTATTGTATTATTGTTAAGCATCAATACCCCTCTATTTTGTTATTCTTCTCTCCTTAATTCAGATGAATTTAACGCTGCCCATGGTAAACAAACTAGCGCGATATCCAAAGACACAGTCTTCAAATTTACCACCCCTGACTCTAATAGGTCTGACTTATACCTACGAGGGTATGTACAAAGTATCTTTATTAATAGTTATGGTTTACCCAGCAGCGCTGTTACAGTGCGGGAAGGAGTTATAATAATTGATAAAAAAAAGTTACACGGTAATAATCCCGGGCAGATTTTAGAGAAGGTAAAACAAGCTACCGCTTCCCTTAAAGAAGTAAAAGACGTCCAATTACGTGAATATAATGCTCCTAGCAGTAATAAATACAATAAATTAAATCTTAGCAATCCTGATAATGTAGAGGCGCAAGAAACAAGAGATATTGCCATGCCAACTCATAGTTTGTTTCAGCCTTTAATTGCCGACCCAAAATGGCCGCGCTTTACTTTAGCTTATCAATATTGTATCAAAGCTGAATTACTAAAACATGCATTTGCCCCTAACTTTGGAGCCAGTTTTCCTTTATATAAGGTGGTCAATCAAGTAACGAATAAGGAATGGGAAGTAGGCATACAAGCGGGACTATTTGGGCTGTTAGATATTGGCACTAATCCTACTGCGTTGATTAATGCTGATTATTATATCGCTGTCCCTCTGACCTATAGTAAAGGTCCCTGGTCTGGGCTGACTCGGCTATATCATCAAAGCTCTCATTTGGGAGATGAATTTATGTTAACTAAGGATGGTAAGAAGACTGAGCGTATTAACCTGAGTTATGAAGGGATAGATGCTTTAATATCATATAATTTTGATATATTCCGTATATACGGGGGAGGAGGGTATATTATCCATAAAGATCCCGGCTATATAAAACGGGGCAAGGTTCAAGTAGGAGCAGAATATTATTCTCAATCTACTTTTATGAATGGTCAGCTCCGCCCCCTAATAGGTGTCGATATCAAAGCGGAAGCCCTTAGTTCCTGGACCCCTGGGATATCTTGTAAAGCAGGAGTGCAGCTAGAGAATTCTGCTCTTATCAGTAATAAAGTGCAATTTATGCTAGAATATTATTCAGGTAAATCTATGCATGGGCAATTTTATAAAAATAAAATAAAATATATTGGAATAGGAGTGCAAGCTTTCTTATAAAGTAGGCGTCTTGGTCAAGTTCGTATATATACTACTCGTCTTTCAAAAATTGTTTTTTTTATTTGATCATGGACTCACGTGCTCACGTATAGCTTAGGTTACTATGATACATACACGAGAGTACGCGGGAAGCATAGTAGTCATGCATACTTGAAGATAAATACCCTATACACACCTTAATGGACTATACTATACTAGCATGTACGCTGCGCGCGCTCGCCATTTAAAATACAATCCAATTCTTGAAGTACAAGCAGTATACTCCTCTTCCGATGATTTTGCTGCTAGGCGCGATGGTAGAGCCTATAGATAATAGGGGAGCTATTTGACAACGACGCATGCAAATTCATATCAGAGAAGTATAGAACCTTCACAGAACCTGATATAAACCCGGGACGCCTGCTCGCTGCTCACCTAATAGTTCTAGGCTCTACCATCGCGTCTACTCCCTAATTCACCTTAATTGACTATCCAAATCTACAACATTCCTATCTCCACTTGTCTTAATTTTCATTTCTGAAGTGTTGAAAATCATCTTTGCCGGTTATTGCAAGCTTCCCTAATTAATGTTTAATTTTAGAAGTTAATAATCAATTAATTTTTTAACTAAAAATTAATTGATAACTTTATGAAACTTTATATAATGCGGTTTGTTTTATATCCACTTCAGCTGTTGGCAGTATATGTGAGGATTCGAGAACGAACATCACGACGAAATCGACCATTAGATAGAAACCTTCACAGAACCTAATAAACTTATTAAATTATGCCACGTAACTATAGTCAGAGCCATAGATATCATAATCCATCTTTTAGATCTTATACATCGCTTAAACAATCTAAAGCAATTCAAAAGCAAAACTCTCGGTATGACAACAAAAAGACTGCAGAGTCCTTGGAACAACGTGACAATGAAATACAGCTTAACCAATCTATAGAGATTAAATCAGTAAAATATGCTTTTGGCATAATATGTATTTTATGTAATAGTAATTTAGTATTGCCGGCCATAGCTACGGCTAATTCTATGCAAGCCAACAAAATCAGTGCTGGGGCATATCATAATGAACATAATAAAGTGCAGGAACCATGTGCCGTTATAACTCACCCTTTTCATTTTACTGCCACTTCTTGTGCCGGTCTTGACCATGCAATAATTCAAGATTGTCTTGGTGCAGCTAGTAACAAAATGTTTCAACTAATGCACCCATACTTACCTACTGTCAAGCAAGAATGTATAGTGAGAAAAGGTCTCGATACCGAGCAATGGAATAGTAACGCTACAGCAGGGGATCATAGATCTACAGGTAATAAAGGTAATAATATTATAACCTGTGAAATAAGGATTAGAGAAGGATACCAAAATCATCCAAAAGTTATTCAGCATGAGCTTGTGCATGCTTTCCATAATCAATATAGCCCGCATGGCCGTGGAGGTTGGAGTAGGCTCTTTGAAGAGCTGCCCCAATATATTGCAGTATCTGATAACAAAGGATTGATACCAGATTCTTACTGTAACGCCATGTTCGACTTTTTTTTAGCAGGTAACTAATTTTTCGAGTTGTGTTGGCACAAGTTTTAAAGACTTTGTCAAAAATGTAGCAATAGTATGAGCAAGTAATTTTCTAGCGATGCGAGATTGTAGATGCCAGTAACTCTTAACTCTGATAGCATTAATAGCAAAACGTTCTGTAAGCTGACCAATAACAGTTTCAATTAAACGACGAGTAGCAGTAATCCATTTAAGGAAATTCTTGGATCTATTATCCTTCATATTCTTTTTTAAAGGTGTTTGTAAATCAATGTTTTTGGTGGCCAACTCATCTTTTAAATCCTGACCAAGATAGCCTTTATCGCCCAGTACCATGCCACTAATATTAGGAGACATTACTTGCAGAGCTTCACGTTCAGACCCATTAGCAGGAGTTATCATGAATCCAGCTATTCGACCTTCTTCATTAATTAATACGTGTCCTAGAAAACCGTAATAATAGCTATCTTTCGAAGCGCAGTACCCATAGTCAGCGTATTCCTTAAAACATCGCCCTCTCGTTGCTCGGGCCAAATTTATTACAGGAATCGGTACCCCATCTATCATATGCAGATCTGATTTGCTTGCACTCTTAAACAAGTCGGCAAGCAGCATGTTCTTAATAGATAAAAGACCGCTACATTGCTTCACATAAGACGGTCTACTCTTTAGATTGGGAAACCATTCTTGAAAATGACGTTTAAAATATTCCCATATCTGCTTGTCTTGGTGCAAACCGATAAATTCTCCCACCACTTCCATTGTTAATGCTTCCACGTCACTTAAGCAAGGTGGAAATCCTGCTTTCCTTACTTTGATATTTTTGGTTATTATAGTCATTTTTTCTTCTATGAAACAATACACAGTAATGATAAACTCTTCTAGGGTCATAGCTTCTTTCTCGATAATTGAACTATGACCTTATTAGGCTATCCTATTCTTTTGTCAATCTTAAAAAAAAGTCGAACATGGCGTTACTGTAAAGCTACACAGCGATATCATACAAATAATATGGGTAGTTTTGATGATATTTTACGCTCTAATGAGAGCGTATATACTCTAGGTCCTGCTTATGTAGGCTATTTTGAGGCTACTCACCCAGGGTTAATAAGAGATCATATAATATGCGTGAGTAATAGCCGCGCAGAGTATAATAATTGTGACGTTAATCGTGACAAATGTCGTGATATGAATCAGCCTTTTAAAGAAGGCTGTTATAATGCTAGATCTGAATGTTATAGTAATCTAACCCAACCATGTACAGATGCTCGTAGCAGTTGTCACCAGCATAAAGAGAATGAACGTACATTATGTACAGCAGCGCGGGACCAATCAATGTTCGTCTTACAAACCTCAACGTTCATTATGTGAGGTAGCTTACCATAGCTGTGACCGGAAGATAATATCTTCATATTCAGAATGCTATAGTGATTATATACAATGTGCTAACAGTTCTAAGATCGTTAATGATACCACTTGCAATGATAAATATAGTAACTGTATGAAGCAGAATGAGCCTGCTCAACTACATTGTGACGAAGATAAGAAAAAATGCCTAACTCTAGTAGATGAAAAGTGTTTAACCCCTTTGCGAGAACGTTATAATACACAAGAATTTAATGAGTATTTAACAAATGGTTGTCAAGTTGATATTAACTTCCATAATATTGTTAAAGGCCCTAAATATTCTCTAGGAAATGAGCAAGTTATTCCTCCTATTCCCTCACCCACTAATTATGCTAAGATAACAACAAATCCAGTGATCCCTCAACTTATTACTACAACTACCTCTCCTACTAAACTCACTACCTCTAAAGTTTCTGCTCCTAATTCTATAACAATAACCTGCGATAATAATGTAGAAAATTGCCGAGTTTCCTATTATCCACCTTTAAATAATAATGAAAAGATTATAGTTACCTTACAAAAACAAGGGCAGAGCAAACAGAAAATCCACTGTGATCCGGGGGTTACTGTGTGGGTCAATGATCAACATGATAATGTGATAGCAAATGGTATAAGCCCTGAGCAGGTGAAGTATTTAGAAAACATCAGATGTACGCAAAGCAAAGGCCACCAGCAGACCTCTCCTACGGTACCCAGTACTAGATCACCTGATACTGAAGCTGTTGCTGATATCCCCAATATTTTTAATAATCCCACTTACCGCACCCTACCTAATTCTTTAGCTTCTGATACAACTTTTGCTGCACAGAATAATGCTGCAGTGTCAACACCATCAGCTGACCCTGGGGATATATCCCGTAATATGCTTTTTAGTATATTTTCTATACTAGGGGTAGGGGTGGGGGCCCTACTGGCGGGGTGCGGATATTATATGTACAGAAAGCGCGAACACAATAAAAAAACCGCTAATCGTGATCCAGAGAACAATATTACACATATCGAGGATCCCAGTAAAAAGACAAAAGATAAAAAATTATATCATAGCCCTTATAGTAAGCCAATCAAGCAAAAGCCATATAGTAGTGTACAGAAAAAGCAAAAAGTTATAAACAAAAAGCAAGTAGAGGAGAGTGCTACACTTGTGCTAGAGAATGTAGAGGATGAGGGGATTACAATAGAGCACAATGATGATAAGCTGGATCGAAAAGCAATGCTGCCACATCTTATAGCTGTCTTCCCAGCCCTCAACAATAATCTACAAGAGGAACGCGAAAATTATGGAGAGGGAGCCGGTATGTTTGTAGATGAGACGAATGATCACGCAGAGTTACCAGTTCCAATGGTAGGAGAGGGTAGTGATTTGCTCTAGGTTCCTTTACAGACTCTAAAACTGACGTGATAATATTATTATTAAAATTATATTTAAAAATAATAATAATATTATTTAACTATTAGTGCTAGATGGTGTCATTGGTATAAGATATAATAGTAAAGGTATGTTAAGAAAGATGCATGAAGTGAGGACACAGTAATAATTAACCGGGCACCGATTAGAAGCTAACCATATCAAGAGAGGAAATGATGCAGGAAGAACCTACCAATGAAATATTTTTAGATAATATGATATCTAAAAAATTGGCTAACTCTCAATTAATAAATCACCAACACAATACTCCTGAATTTAAAAAAGCTTCTAAGAATTTTATAAAATTACTAGAAAAATCCAAGCAATTTAAACCTATAAAAACAGCGGTAGTGCATCCAACAGATAAAGAATCGTTGCTGGGAGCTATTAGAGCAGCGCAGCTGGAAGTTATTACCCCGATTTTAGTAGGTCCGAAGCAGAAAATTGAAACTATCGCCCAAGAGTGTGAGGTGAGTTTAGATAACTATCAACTTATTGACGTAGCGCATAGTCATGAGGCAGCAGCAAAAGCCGTGGAGCTGGCAAGTCAAGGGGAAGTGTACTCTTTAATGAAAGGCGCGTTACATACTGATGAATTAATGTCTGTAGTAGTAAGAGAATTACGGACCGAAAGGCGTATGAGTCATGCTTTTCTAATGTCAGTAGCCACCTTTTATAAGCCATTTATTATTACTGATGCGGCGATTAATATTCGTCCGAGCTTAGAAGAAAAGAAAGATATAATCCAAAATGCTGTTGATTTAATGCAAGCCTTAGCTATGCATGAAGAAGAAATTAAAGTTGCGGTGTTGTCAGCTGTTGAAACAGTTACTTCAACTATTCCAGCTACTTTAGATGCGGCTGCTTTATCTAAAATGGCCGATAGAGGTCAAATTAAGAATGCTATAGTTGATGGTCCTCTTGCTTTTGATAATGCCATATCCTTATATGCGGCTGAAGCAAAAGGTATTAAGTCAAAAGTTTCAGGTAATGCAGATATCTTAATGGCCCCAGATTTAGAGTCAGGTAATATGCTAGCTAAGCAGTTAAAATATTTAGGAAATGCGCTTATGGCAGGTATAGTACTTGGAGCGCGTGTCCCCGTGATCTTAACTAGTCGTGCAGATCCTATGGATATGCGAGTGATTTCTTGTGTTCTTGCTTCTTTTCTTTATAATGTTAAAACTAAAATATTGAAACCATAGTAAGGCATTATGCAAGAAGTAGTATTAACAGTTAATGCGGGATCATCGACCTTAAAAATTGCTATATTTACTATTCATGGTAAAGAAATTAGAGATTGTCTTTATAGAATTTTATTAGAAGTTTTAGATAATAAATTATTATTTCATGTAAATAATGGCAAAAACTCATATCAAGTGGATACCAAGCCTGTAGAAGATGATATAATGAGTTTGATGATTAATAGCTTTGAGAGTTGGTGGGAAGGAATAAAAGGAGATTTAAATTTACTTGCTATTGGGCACCGTATTGTTCATGGGGGAAGAGTTTTTACTAAGCCCATCCTAGTAGACCAGCAAGTGATTGAGCAGCTAATAAGCCTAATACCATTAGATCCCCTTCATCTGCCATATAATCTGCAAGCATTAAACCTATTTCAAGAGAAATATAACCAACAAAATCATATTGTTTGTTTTGATACGGCTTTCCATACTTCACAGTCTCGTTTAGCTAAGTCCTTTGCCTTACCTAAAGAGTTTTATGAGGAGGGAGTATATCGGTATGGATTTCATGGGTTATCTTACCAATGGATTACTCAAAACTTTAGAAAGCTGATAGGGCACGAATTGCCCAAACGCACTATAATAGGTCATCTAGGTAATGGTGCTAGTATGTGTGCTATCTACGAGGGCAGAAGTATAGCTACTAGTATGGGTTTTAGTGTCATAGAAGGTTTAATGATGGGGACTCGTTGTGGTTCTATCGATCCTGGGGTAATATTATATCTTTTAGATAATAAAAAAATGTCTCCTAAGCAAATAGAAACATTATTATATCGCCAATCAGGATTATTTGGGGTCTCTGGTGAAAGTGCCGATATAAGGACCTTATTATCAATTAACGACCCTGAGGCAAAATTTGCGATCGAACTTTTTATTTATAGAATACAGTTAGAAATTGGGCGCTTGTGTGCCGCACTTCAAGGTTTAGATAGTTTAGTTTTTACCGCGGGGATTGGAGAAAATTCAGCGATAATTCGCCATCTAATTATTACAGGATTAGAGTGGCTTGGAATTACCATAGATGAGAGAAAAAATCAAGAAAATCAGTATTGTATTAGTAGAGAAGATAGTAAAGTTAAAATATTCATTATTCCTACTAATGAAGAAGGAGTAATAGCACAAGATGTTATAGATGTTTTACATGATAAATGATATATTCCTCTGATATAAATTTGCATGCGTCGTTGCTCAAATAGTATTATCTATAGGATCTATCATCGCGTCTAGCAGCAAAATCATCGGAAGAGGAATATTATGTATATACTCTTAGGTTTTATAGGGAGACAAAATTTTTTGTGGCATTGTTGCGATCAAGTCTTATAGTTGCGTTTTTTACGCTAGTTTCCCGAATATTTGGCCTTGCTAGGGAATTATTTATTGCGTCATTATTTGGAGCTGGCAGTATAGCCGATAGTGTGAATGTAGCTTTTAAATTTCCTAATTTATTTAGGCGAATTTTTGGGGAAGGCGCTTTATCGGTGGTGTTTGTTCCTATCTTCAATGCCAAGCTTTTAGAATCTCCTGTAGCAGCACGCTATTTTACTGGGGCAATTTTTACTATCTTACTAATTACCTTAATAATAATAGTAATATTAATGCAAGTGTTTATGCCTTCATTAATGTTTATTATGGCGCCGGGTTTTTATGAAGATGTAGAAAAATTTAACTTAACAGTCACTTTGTGTCGCATTACTGTTCCTTATCTAATTTTTATCTCCATTACTGCTTTATTAGGAGGGGTTTTAAATTCACTTAGAAGGTTTGCAGCTTTTGCCTTCTCACCAATTATTTTAAGCGTTTCTGTTATAGTGATTACAGTATTATTGCAACAACAAGTAGAAGCCCCGATATCGGTATGTATATCGTTATTAGGGGCGGGCATATTGCAAGTGATATTTATGTTTTGTTGTATTATTAAGGGAGGGTTATCTTTTCCATTAATATTTGCTCCTTTTGATCAAGATGTGAAAAAATTTTTATTCAATATGGGCCCCGCAACTATTAGTTCAGGAGTGCAGCAGCTGAACATATTTATATCGCAATCAATAGCTAGCTTTATCGAAGGAGCTATCTCAATCTTAACTTATGCAGATAGAATATATCAATTTCCTTTGTCGATAATCGGGGTAACTTTTAGTACGATATTATTACCAGAATTATCTCAATCCTACCGTCAAAATAATTTAGTAAGAATAACCAAGATTCAAAACAATGCTATTAAAATAGGCCTGTTACTATCTTTGCCGGCTAGCTGCGGTATCATAGTACTATCGCAACCAATTATTCATATAATATATGAGAGAGGGGCCTTTATCTACGAAGATACAGTTAAAACAGCGGAGGCTATTTCTGTTTTTGCTTTAGGTTTACCGGCCTTTATATTTACCAAAATTTTAATGCCTATTTTTTATGCTAATCAGGATACTAAAACCCCTCTAAAAGTTACTGTATATTCTTTGTCGCTTAACACTATATTAAATGTTATATTAATGATACCATTCGGTCATATTGGCATCGCCCTTGGTTCATCTATAGCTGCTTGGTATAACGTATATCTATTATATATATATACTAAGCAATATAGACATTTTTCTCTTGATTTAGCCCTCTGTTTTTTTACAGTAAAAACCTTACTCGCTTGTATGATGATGATGATAGTAATTTTAGTCATTAAACATTATTGCTTTTCCTATTATTTCTCTCACTTATTATGGGTCAAAACCTTTATGTTAGCAGTCACTATATTATGTGGAATAGTAATATATTTTGCAGTAATTTTTTGTCTTAAACTCTATCCTAAATGATAAAATAATTTATACCTTTTGTGGTGCTCAGCTTCGTTTTTCCTAAAAATCCCTTAACTATTTTCCACTTATGCAGGAAGTCTAATTTTCATCCTTTATTTTTAAATCTAATTCTATAAAATATTTGCGCATACAACAATTTTTTATTTAAATAGCATTAAAATATCAAAATTTTAAATAAAAAGATAAAATCTATAAGTAGTCCTCTTATCTTTTGTTGACAATTACTCAGAAAAAGTTTAGCATGGCACTTGAGTTTAATAATTAACTCTTTAATAGTAGTGAAAGCCTTGTAAATATTAATTATCTGGTTTAATTTCTACGAAGAGTTTCAAGTTAAGTTCAGATAAGTAAACTCTATACTAAAAGGTTTTTATGACTACTAAAGTAGGTAAGGTTAAATGGTATAATCCAACCAAAGGTTTTGGTTTTATTGAGCCAGATGATGGAGGAAATGATATTTTCGTCCATGTAACAGCTTTAGAACGTGCTGGGATCTCTACCTTAAATGAAGGACAGCGTGTTGGTTTTGACCTCGAAGAAAGCAAGGGAAAAATCTCGGCTGTTAACCTGCAACAAATAAAATAATATTTATTTTAAAACTGCAACCAACTACTCAAAATTTATGAGTGGTTATCAAACTAGTGAATTTTGGGTAGTATCATCTTTCTTATGCCCCGTGTGTTATCTTTATGGCTCAGTGTTTTACTATAAATGTAGCTATCATTTGTTTTATTTGAGGTTATATTCATTATTTAGAAACACAGAGAGGCTAGTCTTAAGGAACGTATAAAAACTTTGTTTTTTTATAAGCGCATTTATTAAATATAACTTATACCACTTCCTTCTTTAGCAATCTTTTAAACGGCCAGTTACTATATACTCGGATTACTGATGCGAATTGGCTTTTGCAAATAACAGATAAATGGATATGCAATATGTGTATATGCTAAGCGTCTGATATTTTCAAATACAATTCCCTTTATGAAGAATAATGATAGTAATGTGAATTGTCTCTAAACTATATTGATCCTTATTTTGAAGTATATTAGAAACATGTTACGCATAGGAGAAATTAGGATATAAGAAATTAGGTCTTTATGCCAAATTGTACTAATGCGGGTAATTAGGCAGAAAAACCTAATAGAATTTATACTCTTCGTCTTGTAAAGAGTTGTTTTTTCATTTTACCAGGGATTTGTGTGCTCACGTACTGACATGTACGCTGTGCGCGCTCACCACTTATAATAAAATGAGGGCTCTTGAAATCCATTGAGTATGCTATAGAAATTTGTTTTTAATTAAAGATAAAAATATTGGATTTATAATGAAAAGTTTTAATTTACCAGAAGAAATAATATTCTCGTTAGAGAAAATGAAGATAACCTCCCCAACTGAAATTCAAAAAGAGGCAATACCAATTGCTATGCAAGGTGAAGATATTTTGGCATCTAGCCAAACCGGCTCTGGCAAAACCCTTGCCTATTTATTGCCTATAGTTACTTCCTATCTTAACACTAAAACTATGTCACTAGTGCTTGTGCCCACTAGAGAATTAGCTACTCAAGTGCAGGATACCCTTGCTAAAGTAACTGCTAAAAT
Source organism: Candidatus Tisiphia endosymbiont of Beris chalybata (assembly GCF_964026555.1). Classification (NCBI taxonomy): domain Bacteria; kingdom Pseudomonadati; phylum Pseudomonadota; class Alphaproteobacteria; order Rickettsiales; family Rickettsiaceae; genus Candidatus Tisiphia; species Candidatus Tisiphia endosymbiont of Beris chalybata. Next base: position 1,409,021 of record NZ_OZ032159.1, read on the forward strand.
TAAGCTCCCTACTGCAGTTTTAATAGGAGGGCAACCAATGTATAAACAATTTGCGCAATTAAGAGCGAATCCTAAGGTAGTAATTGGGACGCCTGGTCGTATTATCGATCATTTGCTACGTGGTACTTTAAAATTAGATACTACTGGGCTTGTAGTGCTTGATGAAATGGATAGAATGCTTGACATGGGTATGAAAGAACAATTAGAAGAAATTAATAAATATATAGCGACAAAAAGGCAGGTTTTAATGTTTTCTGCAACTATGCCAAAACATATTATTGAATTATCTAAAAAGTATGTAGTTAACCCTAAACGTATTACTATTGGCTCCACTACTAAAGCGGCCTCTCAAATTACGCAAGAAACTTTACGTCTTACCGATAAAGAAAAATTTGCTGAGCTAATAAAACAATTAAATGCAAGAAGTGGCTCTATAATTATCTTTGTTAAAACTAAACGTGGTGCTGAACAGCTTGCAAAAATGCTGAAAATTGAAGATCATAAAGCTGAAGCGATCCATGGAGATTTATCGCAAGGCAGGCGCGAACGGGTTATTTCATCATTTCGTGCTTCTAGACATAGAATTATGGTAGCAACCGATGTCGCCTCCCGGGGCTTAGATATTCCTCATACCCAGCATGTGATCAATTATGATTTACCTATGTGTCCAGAAGATTACTTGCATCGTATAGGGAGAACAGGTAGAGCAGGGGCAACAGGGGCTGCCTTGTCCTTCATTTCTCCTGAAGATAGTATTAGATGGAAAGCGATTGATCGCCTCATAAATCAAGGAGAAACAACCTTAAGAAAAGATATGATGGGAGATAAAAATCGTAAAAGGGTATTTAATAGTAATAAGGTAGGAGCAGAAAAAAGAGGTTACTTTTCTTATAAAAATAATCGTGATGGCGATAAAAAACCTTATGAGTCTCGTCGTCGTCCTAGCAAAGTATCATAAAAGATACAATGGGCTTCCTGCATAAGTTGATCTAGTTGGTGATTTTGTGGTCAAAACTTTCCTCTGCTCCTCATGCACATTTGAGTACACAGTGCGGCGAGGCTTCGTTTTTTCTAAAAACCCCGAGTGCTTTTTCGATTTATGCAGGAAGTCTACTGAACCGAAATAATTTATCAAAAAATGCATAAAAAGACTTGCTTTTTTTAGTAATTTTGATTAGTGTCCGGTCTGGATTTCATATAGCTCAAGGTTGATATATACTTTTTTGTCCTCAGGAATTAAATTTATTTTGAGTAGTAGGCGTGCGGAAGTAACATATACGTTACATAACACCCGAATGCTTGAAAAATGGAAAACAATTCTGGGGAGCTTTCTAGTATACCATTAAACTGCCCGCGTGATGGAATGGTAGACATAACGGACTTAAAATCCGTGGGGCGCAAGCCCTTGCCAGTTCAAGTCTGGCCGCGGGTACCATTCCACTAATTTTGATAAGTTACGCATATGTTTATTCAAACTGAAACCACCCCTAATCCAAACGCAATAAAATTCTTACCAAACCTGCCTATTAGCCCAGATCAGCCATTTCATTTTAGTAATATAGAGGAGGCATTGGTAAAAAGTAGCTTAGTAGTTGAATTATTTGGAATCGATAAGGTCAAATCTATTTTTCTAGGGAGGGACTTTATTACTATCACTAAAGAAGAAACAGGGGAATGGCTGATTTTAAAGCCAGAGATTATGATGGTGATAATGGATTATTTTACCTCAGGCTTGGTTGTTTTTGATAGGCAACATAACGAAGCAATTATAAGGGATATAGAGGGGTTATCTGAAATTGAAAAACAAATTATAGAAATTATTGATTCACGAGTTCGTCCTTCTGTTGCTATGGATGGGGGGGATATAATATATCGAGGGTTTGAAGGGGGAATAGTAAAATTAGAGCTAAGAGGTGCCTGTGCTGGCTGTCCTAGTTCTACTATCACTTTAAAAAATGGCATTGAATCTATGCTAAAGCATTTTATCCCTGAGGTAGAAGCTGTAGAAGCAGTAGATTAATTGTAGACAAAAGATTCTTAGTGTGCTTAAATTCGCGTATTTTATTTAGTTTATTAAGGAATTATGTCAAGATTAGCTATAGTCACTGGCGGGACAAGAGGAATAGGTAAAGCTATTTCAATTGCTCTACGCAATAAAGGGCTTACTGTTGTAGCAAATTTTTGCATCAATAAACAGGCAGCTCAAGAGTTAAATGACAATTTTTCTATTAAAACCAAGCAATGGGATATTCAAGATTATGCTGCCTGCTTTAAAGCTGTTGAAGAGGTGGAAAATGAATTTGGAGGTCACGTCAGTGTATTAGTAAATAATGCAGGTATTACTAGAGATGTAATGTTACATAAAATGTTAGAAAAAGAATGGCAAGAAGTGATTGATATTAATTTAACTTCGTGCTTTAATATGTGTAATGCCGTAATTAATAAAATGAGGCAGCAAAATTATGGGCGAATTGTTAATATTAGTTCAATTAACGCTCTTATGGGCCAGGTAGGGCAAACTAATTATTCAGCAGCTAAAGCTGGTATTATAGGATTCACTAAAGCTCTAGCTAAAGAGTCAGCTGCAAAAAATATAACAGTCAATTGTGTAGCTCCTGGCTATATTATGACAGAAATGATTGACAAAGTCCCAGCACAAGTTGTAGAGCAAATAATACAAGCTATTCCAATGAAAAGGTTTGGTAAGCCAGAAGAAATAGCAAGAGCTGTAGAGTTTTTAGTAGATGAGGAGGCGGGGTTTATTACCGGTGAAACCTTGTCGATTAATGGGGGGCACAATATGTTGTAAATGTTGGTGAGGTAGAAGCAAGTAATATACGTTAATTCTGGATAAGGGATAGCAAAAATGCTTTAGGGATAATGGATGCAAGGTTTTTGAATATGTCTAATATTGTGTTTTTTTCAATATTCCCATTGAGGCTCTTTGTATTGTATATAGGAAAGCCTTTTTTCTTTTCCTTATCCAGAATTAACGTAACATCTACTCCTATTCAAGTGCCAGCAGCTAAATACCGCAGGCTATATACAGGGCGTTTTACACCTCTTATACCATTTCCAAAAACTAATCATCACGTTCGTCGTACTTCATGATCTTCGCTTCTCACGTACTAATATGTATACTCAATGGATTTCAAGAGATGGATTTTATTGTGAGTGGTGAGCGCGCGGAGCGTACAACTAAGTACGTGAGCACGCGACACTTTGATAAAATGAAAAAACAACTCTTGAAAGGCGAAGAGTATATAGCTTATGTCATTATGATACATACACGATAGTACGCGGGAAGTATAGTAGTCATGGATACTTGAAGATAAATACCTGGTACGCACCTTAATGGGCTATGCTATACGCTTCGATGCAGGGCACTCGTGCTCCTAATGCTAATTTAGTGTTGGGAAATGGTATTATTTCTGTGAAGATAAATAAAAGGCTATTGCGGCAGCATTTGAGACATTTAAGCTTTCTACTTGTGGGGAAATTGAGATCTTTGCTAGAGAATCACAGGTTTCTTTGACTAAACGTCTGATTCCTTTATCTTCCGATCCCAGTACTATTACTACTTTTCCTGACAGCATTTTAGTGGTCAACAGTTGGTCTGCATGACCATCAAGTCCAATGATCCAAAAATTTTGTTTTTTAAAATATTCTAATGTTCGTCTGAGGTTAGTCACTTTAATAATTTGTACTAATTCCAGAGCACCAGAAGCTGTTTTTGCGATAGTAGAATTTTCATCTGGTGTATTGTCTGCTGGTAAGATTATAGTAGCAATGTTAAAAGAAGCAGCGCTGCGAATAATTGCCCCAATATTTTGGGGATCTGTAATCTGATCTAGAACCGCAATGGTACAATTAGGGTTCACTGTATTAATATCTGTAATATGGTCAGAAAATATAGTTTTAACATAGGCAGCTATTCCTTGATGATTGTGATTTAAGCCAAATAGACGGGTTAAGAAATCCATTTTGGTAATCTCATAGGGAAAATTAGTTAGTAAATTTTTGTTTGAGTAAAAAATTTCTTCGGTACATAAAATATTTTGAATATGGCGTCTGGGATTCTTAAGAGCAGCTAATACAGTATGTTTGCCATATATATAATGAAACGCTTTAGTGTTTTTATTTAACATCTTATTAAAACCTAGACTAATTAATTCTTGACACAAACTACTATTTATTATAGAAAGTTACAACTGATAAACGTTTGGAGTGTATAAATTTAGTATTGGCTTGTTTAAGTTCCTTAAGGAGAGTAAAAAGAACCTAATATTGGATGAATGCTTTGAGTGATAAGTAGTGAAATTTGTTAAAGTAGGGTTAGTGATTCTACGAAAATTTACCATTTTACTGAGATTGTTAAAAATTACTGCTACACTTGAATGATCTTTAAAGATTGCATTTTAAAAGAGGGGCAAGGTAGTGCTAAAAGTACGTAAACATATAACCCCTATGTTTAAAAACAATTCGTAGAAATGGTAATAGAGTATATTGGGATTTTTCTTCATAGAAACTAAATTAGCTCAGTAAAAATAAGCAAGGGATTGTATTGACGCTTGCGCTATTTATGTTGTGCTTTACGTTTTATTGGATTAGTTAATACTTGCGTAAGTTCTTCGGAGGAATGGCCGAGTGGTCAATGGCAGCAGACTGTAAATCTGCCCGCGTAAGCGTACGAAGGTTCGAATCCTTCTTCCTCCACCACATTGGTTAGGTGAGATACGCGGGTGTAGCTCAATGGTAGAGCCCCAGCCTTCCAAGCTGGTTGCGTGGGTTCGATTCCCATCACCCGCTCCAAAAGTGTAGTAATTAGTTGTTGGAAATTGGGTAAATTTGTATTGTTAAATTGTATTAAACCTTAAAATTGTGGAGAAATAAATTATGGGGAAGATAAAATTTGAGAGGATAAAACCTCACTGTAATATAGGGACTATAGGTCACGTAGATCATGGTAAGACTTCTTTGACGGCAGCCATAACGGTAGTGTTAGCAGAAGAAGGGGGTGCAAAAGCTACTAAATATGATGAAATTGATGCAGCTCCTGAAGAAAAAGAAAGAGGTATTACTATTTCAACAGCGCATGTGGAATATGAAACTGCACAAAGACATTATGCTCACGTAGATTGTCCTGGACATGCTGATTATGTAAAAAATATGATTACTGGTGCTGCTCAAATGGATGGGGCTATATTAGTAGTCTCTGCTGCTGATGGCCCTATGCCTCAAACTAGAGAACACATCTTGCTTGCAAAACAGGTAGGGGTGCCTACTATGGTAGTTTTCTTGAATAAGGTTGATATGGTTGATGACCCCGATTTGCTTGAATTAGTTGAAATGGAAGTAAGAGAATTGCTATCTCAATATAACTTTGATGGTGACAACATACCAGTGATTAAAGGGTCAGCTTTACAAGCGCTAGAAGGGAAGCCAGAAGGCAAGGCTGCTATTAAGGCGCTAATGGAAGCAGTGGATCAATTTATTCCTCAACCTACGAGACATACGGATCGTCCTTTCTTGATGCCTATAGAAGATGTCTTTTCTATTTCTGGACGAGGCACTGTAGTGACGGGTAGAATTGAGAAAGGTATAGTAAAAATTGGGGAAGAAGTAGAGATTGTTGGGATCAACGATACTCAAAAGACTACTTGTACTGGTGTAGAAATGTTTAAAAAGCTCTTAGATCAAGGGGAAGCGGGTGATAATGTAGGTATATTACTACGTGGTACTAAGAGAGAAGATGTATGTAGAGGACAAGTGTTAGCTAAACCTAACAGTATCACTCCCCATACTGAATTTGAAGCTGAAGTATATGTTCTCACTACAAAAGAAGGGGGGCGGCATACAGCGTTTACTACTAATTATCGACCACAATTCTACTTCAGAACTACTGATGTAACTGGGGAAATTACTTTGCTAGAAGGTAAAGAAATGATTATGCCAGGCGATAACGCAAAATTAAAGGTAACATTAATTGCTCCTGTAGCTATGGAAGAAGGAGTGCGTTTTGCTATTCGTGAAGGCGGTAGAACTGTGGGCGCAGGCGTTGTAGTACAAGTACTCAAATAAATCGGGTGAAGTAAACAATTCTCTTTGATAGTTGTTTACTTTTTAGGGATTAATATTGCTTATAAAATATGTTTTAATAGCCATGCTGTTTGTAAAAAGGTTAGTTAATGAAGAATAATCAGAAAATTAAGATCCGCCTAAAGTCTTTTGATCACCGCGCATTAGAGTATGGTACTAAAGAAATAGTGGGAGCTGTAAAAAGAACAGGAGCTGATATAATTGGTCCGATCCCGCTTCCAAGAACAATTGAAAGATTTACGGTTAATAGATCTCCGCATGTAAATAAAAAATCACGGGAACAATTTGAAATTAGAATTCAAAAAAGGCTTTTAATAATAAGCTATCCAACTCCTCAAACAGTTGATGCTTTAAAAAAAGTTGATTTACCTGCAGGAGTTGATGTTGAGATTAAGTTAGAGAGTGTGGAATAATGAGAACCGGTTTAATTGCTAAAAAAATTGGTATGACTTTAAGCTTTAATGAGAAAGGTGAAAGAACTGCTGTAACTTTTCTACAGGTAGAAAATTGCCAAGTAGTGGGGCATAAGACTACAGAAAAAGAGGGGTATGATGCTTTAATTATTGGAGTAAAAAATCAAAAACCTACTAAAGTGAACAAATCCTTAAAGCAAGTATTTGCTAATATCAAAGTGACCCCTAAAGCAAAACTAAAAGAATTTAGAATTTCTAAAGATTGTTTTATTGAAATAGGCGCGGAATTATACGTAGATCATTTTGTGAATGGTCAATTTATAGACGTAATAGGCACTACTATAGGTAAAGGATTTGCGGGAGGTATGAAAAGGCATAATTTTAGAGGACTCGAAGCTTCTCATGGCGTATCAATATCTCACCGTTCTCATGGCTCTACTGGCGGTAGACAAGATCCAGGTAAAGTTTTCAAAGGTAAGAAAATGGCCGGGCACATGGGAGGCGTGAGAGCAACTGTTCAGAACTTGAAGGTAGTAGATACTAATAAAGAACAAGGGATTATTATAGTGAATGGTAGTATTCCGGGCTCTAAAGGATCTTATGTCTATGTTCAAGATGCTATAAAGAAAACTGTCGTAGGGTAGGATAAAGTATATGAAAGCCGAATTAATAAATCTTGAAAATCAAGCGGTAGGAGAAGTTGATTTAGATAACTCAATCTTTGCGTTAGATTATATTAGAGAGGATATTATTAAGCTTGTTATTGATTGGCAATTGCTTAAAAATATGTCGGGTACTCACCAGACAAAAACTGTATCACAAGTATCTGGTACAACCAAGAAACCTTTTAAACAGAAAGGGACAGGTAATGCAAGGCAAGGTTCATTAAGGTCTGCTCAAATGAGAGGTGGAGGAATTTCGCATGGCCCGGTAGCAAGAAGTCATGAAGTAAAATTACCCAAAAAAGTAAGAAAGCTTGGTCTGAAACATGCTTTGTCAGGAAAATTTGCTGCAGGTAAACTCTTAATATTAGATTCCTTAAATTTAGAGCAGGCCAAAACTTCTTACCTACGGAAATTGTTAGAGAATTTTAGGGGTAAAAGTTATTTTATTGTTGGTGGTGAGGATATTAATTTAAATTTTGCTTTAGCAGTAAAAAATATTCCTAATGTTACTGTAGTGCCACAAATAGGAGCTAATGTGTATGATGTAATACGCCATGAGTATATTCTATTATCCAAAGAAGCTGTAGAGGCTTTAGAAAAGAGGTTAAAGTGAATTCGTATCAACATTATGATCTAATTAGAGCTCCTATCGTTACTGAAAAGTCGACTGCTTTATCTGAGCAAAATAAATTTACTTTTCATGTTGCGGCTAGTGCTAAAAAAGCTACTATCAAGATAGCGATTGAAAAAATATTTCAGGTCAAAGTTAAAAAAGTTAATATAATGAATGTGAAAGGTAAGAACAAAAGATTCAAAGGTATTCAGGGGAAACAGTCGGATAAGAAGAAAGCAATTGTGACCTTAGAAAAAGATTACGTTATTGATTTTACTGGAGGTATGAGATAAATGGCTTTAAAAACATTTAATCCGATCACCCCCTCGCTTAGAGAATTAATACAAGTTGATAAGTCTAGCCTTTGGAAAGGCAAACCCCATAAGGCTTTAACACAAGGATTAAGTAAAACAGGTGGTAGAAACAACTTAGGTAGAACTACCGCTTGGCATAGGGGTGGGGGGCATAAGAGGCTTTATCGGATAATTGATTTTAAGAGAGATAAGGTTGAGGTTTTTGCTACTGTTGAGAGGATAGAGTATGACCCTAACAGGACTGCTTTTATAGCGTTGATTAAGTTTGATGATGGTATCTATTCATATATCCTAGCGCCGCAGAAGCTTACAATTGGTGATAGGTTAATATCAAGTAATGAGGCGGATATAAAGATCGGTAATTGTTTACCATTAAAATACATACCAGTGGGCACAACTTTACATAACGTAGAAATGAAAATTGGCAAAGGTGGACAATTAGCTAGATCCGCTGGAACCTCAGTTGATCTAGTAGGCAAAGATTCGGGTTATGCACAAATAAAGCTACGTTCTGGAGAGTTTAGATTGGTTCCTTTAGATTGTAGGGCAACTATAGGAGTGGTCTCAAATCCAGATCAAAAAAATGCGAATTTAGGGAAGGCCGGAAGGAATAGGTGGCTAGGTTGGCGGCCGCATGTTCGGGGGGTCGCAATGAATCCAGTAGATCATCCGCATGGTGGGGGAGAAGGGAAAACATCGGGTGGACGTCACCCAGTGACACCATGGGGATTCCCGACTAAAGGTAAAAAAACACGTAAGAATAAGCTTACAACAAAATTTATTATTAAGAGAAGAAAGTAAGTAGGGAATTATGGCACGTTCGGTTTGGAAAGGTCCTTTTGTAGACGGTTATTTAATAAAAAAAGTACATACACTAATTGATTCGGGTAAGACGGAAACGATTAAAACCTGGTCTCGTAGATCCACTATCTTACCATTTTTCGTCGGGATAACATTTTTTGTCCATAATGGAAATAAATTTATACCTGTGGCAGTAAATGAAGAAATGGTGGGCAGAAAATTAGGTGAATTTTCTCCTACTAGAACTTTTCATGGTCATGGAGCAGATAAAAAAGTTAAGAGAAAATAAATATGGTTCAGGTAAATCAAAATTCTGCTATAGCAATTGTGAAATCTATTAGAGTGAGTCCAAGAAAATTAAATTTAGTTGCTACATCTATTAGGAATATGAAGGTTGCTGAAGCCTTAGTCCAGCTTACATTCTCCCCTAAAAGAATTGCTAATGAAGTAAAAAAATGTCTCCAATCTGCTATTGCTAATGCAGAAAATAATTTTGGTTTAGATGTGGATACATTACTTGTTACTTCTGCAACTGTAGGTAAAGGGTTAGTAATGAAAAGGATTATGCCAAGAGCTAAGGGGCGTGCAACAAGAATTAATAAATTTTTCAGTAACTTGTATATTACAGTTACTGAAATTGAGGGGAAATAAAATATGGGGCAAAAAGTTAATCCACATGGCTTTAGAGTAGGTCCAACATTAATCAAAAGCTGGGATTCAATATTATATGCGGAGAAGCAATATAAGGTTCTTTTTATTCAGGATTTAGATATTAGAGACTTAGTAAATAACAATTATTCACAAGCACAAGTAAGTAGAGTATTAATAGAAAGGCCCTCTAATAAGAGTGTTATAATTAATATATTTGCTAAAAATCCTAAAGTTATTATTGGAAAAAGTGGTAATGATATAGATAAATTAAAAAAGGATATTCAAAAAATTACTAGCTTAGAAGAGATATATATTAATATACATGAAATTAAAAAACCTAACATAGATGCGGTTATTATTGCTAAAACTATTGCTATGCAACTTAAGAAAAGAGTATCATTTAGGAAAGCCATGAAAACTGCTATCCAAGCCTGCTTAAAGCAAGGGGCGTTAGGTATAAAAGTTGCTTGTTCTGGTCGGTTAGCTGGCGCTGAAATAGCAAGGACCGAGTGGTATAGAGAAGGGAGAGTCCCTTTACATACTTTAAGAGCGGATATTGATTATTCAAAGGCAGAAGTCATAACGACTTATGGTGTGATAGGGGTAAAAGTGTGGGTTTATAAAGGGGACCATGTTGAAAACAGAAAAAAATATAATTAATTTTGAAGAAAAATAATGTTAGCGCCGAAAAAACAAAAATTTAGAAAAGCTCATAAGGGAAGAGTGGCTTCGAAAGCTAAAGCAGGTACATTATTAGCTTTTGGCGCCTTTGGCTTAAAATCATTAGATAGTTTAAGAGTCACTGCAAGGCAGATAGAAGCTGCGCGGAAAGCGGCTACTCGTTGTATGAAAAGACAAGGTAAGCTATGGATAAAAATTTTTCCTGATTTACCTGTCTCTAAAAAGCCTGCGGAAGTTAGGATGGGCAAAGGGAAGGGGAATCCAGAATTTTTTGCAGTGAGAGTATCCCCTGGAAGAATAATGTTTGAAATCGAAGGTGTTACAGACGAGATAGCAAACAGGGCTTTAGAGCTTGCTAGTGCAAAATTGCCCGTAAGAACAAGGATAGTGAGGCGTTATGAATAATTCTGGGGTCTCTCCCAAAGAGCTTAGTGCTCAGTCTATTGATGAGTTGATTAAAAAGAGAATTCAATATAAGAAAGAATTTTTTAATTTGAGATTTCAGAGTACTTTGGGTGAATTAAAGAATACTAGTAGATTTGCGGTTGTAAAAAAAATTATTGCCCGTATTAATACTGAGTTAAATATAAGAATAAAAACTGGAGAATAGAGAAATGCCCAGAAGAGTACTGCAAGGCGTTGTTGTAAGTTCAAAAAATGACAAAACAATTAAAGTAAGAGTAGAACGTAGATTTAAACATCCTATCTATAAAAAAATTGTCAAAGTTTCTAAAAAATATGCTGCTCATGATCCAGAGAATAGTCATAAAGAGGGGGATAAAGTTAGTATAATAGAAAGCCGTCCGATCTCAAAAACTAAGTCTTGGTTAGTAGTACGAGAAGAATAATTTTTATCTTTCGTTATTATTGCAGTTATTTTGTTATGTTATTAAATTTGTAGTGGAAGTTTGTTTATGATTCAGATGGAAAGCGTCTTAAATGTTGCCGATAATTCTGGGGCAAAAAAAGTTAGATGTATTAAAGTACTTGGCGGTTCTCATCATATGATAGCAAATCTTGGAGATGTTATTGTAGTATCTATAGTAGAAGCATTGCCTGGTAAAAAGGTTAAAAGTGGGGATGTACATAAGGCTTTAATTGTGAGGACAAAGTCAGGGGTTAGAAGAGCAGATGGTAGCACAATTAAATTTGATACTAATTCTGCAGTGCTGCTAGATAAGCAGGGGGAGCCAATGGGCACTAGAGTATTTGGTACGGTGACTAGAGAATTAAGAGCGAAAAAGTTTGTTAAAATTATGTCGCTTGCAGAGGAGGTGTTATAAATGATAAAACTAAAAGTTAGGAAAGGGGATGCAGTTGTTGTTATTACCGGAAAAAATAAAGGTAAAAAAGGTACGATATTAAAGATTTTACCCAAAGAAAATAAAGCTATTGTGTCTGGGGTAAATATTGTGCGTAGACATACTAAACCTACCCAAGCAAGTGAGGGGGGAATAATAGCTAAAGAACTACCTATCCATATTTCTAATATAGCGCATGTAGATCCTAAGACGGGTTCCAGTACTAAGATTGGTTTTAGTATTTTAGAAGATGGTACTAAAGTAAGAATAGCAAAAAAATCTGGGGAAGTTATTGATAAGGAAGGTAAATAATGTTACTTAGATTTAAAGAATTATATATTAAAGAAATTTTAACAAATTTACAAAATAAGTTTGTTTATAATAACAAGCATCAGCTGCCTAAAATTGACAAAATAGTTATTAATATGGGTGTTGGTGAAGCAGTAGCAGATTCTAAAGTGATTAATAATGCTATCAATGATTTAACCCTGATTTCAGGGCAAAAACCTTTAGTGATAAAAGCAAAAAAATCTATCGCTACTTTTAAATTACGTGAAGGAATGAAAGTAGGTTGTAAAGTGACTTTGCGAAAAGATAGAATGTATGATTTTTTAGAAAGGTTAGTTATTGTTGCCTTGCCACGGGTTAAAGAGTTTAGAGGATTTTCAACCAAAAGCTTTGATGGAAATGGTAATTTTACCTTTGGCATCAAAGAACAGATAGTTTTTCCTGAAATTAATTACGATAAAGTAGATGTAATTCGGGGTATGGATATAACCATTGTTACAAGTGCGAAAACTAATGAAGAAGGAAAATTTTTACTGTCAGGCTTTAATTTGCCTTTTTATAATTAATTATTTAGAAGAAAAAAATGGCTAAAGTAAGTTCTATACAAAAGAATAACCGAAGAAAACAAATGGCCCAACGTTTATACACTAAGCGTGTTAAACTAAAAGAAAAAATTTATGATAAAACTTTATCTTTAGAAGAAAGATTTGCACTAGTTATGCTCCTAGCTAAATTACCGAGAGATTCTGCTCCAATTAGAATCAGAAATAGATGTGAAATTACAGGACGTCCTAGAGGAGTATATAATAAATTCGGATTATCAAGGAATAAATTAAGAGAGCTTGGGAGTAAAGGTTTAGTGCCTGGGTTAATAAAAGCAAGTTGGTAAAATAATAGGTTTATTTAATATGTCAATGACAGATAGTATTGCAGATATGTTGACTAGAATTAGAAATGGTCAAAAAAGTAAGCTAATAAGTGTATCTCTGCCCGGTTCAAAAATAAAATGTGCTATTTTAAGGGTATTAGAAGGAGAAGGCTACATAAAAGGTTATGGAGTTTCTCAGGATAAAAATATAAGCCAGATAGATGTGTATTTAAAATATTCTATTAAAGGAAATCCTGCTATATGTAAAATTGATAGGGTGTCCAAGCCCGGAAAAAGAGTATATTCCTCTATAAATAAGTTAAAAGGATATTATAATAATATGGGGATTTATATTCTGTCTACTTGTCGAGGGGTATTGTCTGATAGGGAAGCTCAAGAACAGAAGGTAGGCGGCGAAGTAATTTGTAAAGTGTTTTAAGGGATAAAAATGTCACGTGTTGGAAAGTTGCCGGTATTTATACCTTCAGAGGTACAAGTTGAGTTGAATGGGCTGCAGATTAACGTAACCGGCCCGCGAGGGAAGTTAACTAAAACTTTTTGTGGAAATATAGTCATTTCTTTGCAAGATCGCTTACTATTTGTTAAACCATTAACAAATAGTAAAAAGGCCAGAAGTATGTGGGGCACCGCAAACAGAATTATCAATAATATGGTAAAAGGGGTTAAAGAAGGGTTTGTAGTAGAGTTGGAAGTGAATGGAATAGGCTATAAAGCATGGGTAAAAGATCAATATTTAAACCTAATGCTTGCTAAAAGCCATAACACTAAAATAGAAATACCTGTAAACATTAAAGTTAACGTGCCAAAACAAAATCAGATTATTTTAGAAGGTGCAGATAAAGAGCAATTAGGCCAGTTTCAAGCTATTATTAAAAGACAAAGGCCGCCTGAGCCATATAAAGGTAAGGGTATTAAAAAGAAAGGACAATACGTTCAAAGAAAAGAAGGCAAGAAGAATTAAAAATTAAGAGTAAAATATGCGTAATGCAAAGTTAAAATTTGAAACTAGAAAACTCAGGATTAGAAAAACAATATCACAAGTTTCTAATAGGATTAGATTATCTATTTTTAAGTCAGGGAAGCATATCTATGCGCAAGTTATAGATGATAAACAATCTATAACAGTCACTTCGGCTTCTACTTTAGACAAGGAAATTAGGCAGCTTAAAAAATCAAATTGTAATATTAGTGCGGCTATAAAAGTGGGAGAACTAATAGGGGAACGCGCTGTACTTAAAGGAGTAGAAGAAGTGGTATTTGACAAAGGTGGTTATAAATATCATGGTATTGTTAAGGCATTGGCTGATGCAGCAAGAAACAAAATAAAATTTTAAGTTTAGGTTTTAAAATGGCTAAAGCTACAAAAAATATTGGTGAAGCATTATCGGAAACGCTAGTAGATGTTAGTAGAGTTACTAAAGTAGTAAAAGGGGGCAGAAAATTTTCTTTTTCTGCTTGTATAGTGACAGGAGATAAAGCCGGCAAGGTTGGATATGGCCATGGTAAAGCGAAAGAAGTAACGGAAGCCCGGGCTAAAGCTACACAAGAAGCAAGAAAAAATATAACTAAAATTCCTCTTTATCAAGGTAGGACAATCCACCATGATGTTATAGGTAGAAGTGGGGCGGCGAAAGTTATTTTAAGAAGAGCTAAAGCTGGTACGGGTGTAATTGCTGGGGGAGCAATGAGGGCTATTTTTGATTCTTTAGGGATTCATGATATTGTTGCTAAATCTTTAGGATCTAATAATGTATATGCGATGATTTCAGCAACTTTTGACGCTTTATCTCAACTTTCTTCTCCTAGAAATATTGCTGAAAGGAGAGGAAAAAAAATTAATGAAGTATCTACTAAAAATTATAAAGTTAGCACACAATTATAATTGAATAAACCTTTATTTTATGTCATAGAGTTATTAGCTTAATAGAGAAAAACTTATTTTAGAAGAGAGTAAGGTAAGTGAATACGGCATCTAAGATAAGAGGGAGAGAAATATAATGCTAAAAATTTTTTTAGAGAAGTAAAACTAAAACACCTAGTATAAAAATAAATTTATCTAATAACTTGATTTAAAATTACTTTTTACTAAATGGAAGCAAAAATTAAGTGTAGGAACTATGGCTACTGATAATCAAGTACAAAAAATAAACAATTCAAGAATTAAAATTACTCAAGTTGGGAGTAAGATAGGGCGTAAATATATTCAAGAGCAAACTTTAATTGGTCTGGGATTAAATAAAATGCATAAATTCGTTATTTTAGAAAATACTAATTCTATTAGAGGGATGATTCAAAAGGTACAGCATTTATTAAAAGTTGAAAACATAAATTAGAGTTTAGAAAATGAAGTTAAATGAATTGTCTAATAATTTAGGGGCAAAGAAAGAGAAAAAAAGAGTAGGCCGGGGTATCGGAAGTGGAAAAGGTAAAACCTGTGGTAGAGGAGTTAAAGGGCAAAAATCTAGGTCAGGAGTAGCAATTACAGGATTTGAAGGGGGACAAATGCCTATTATTAAGAGGCTGCCAAAAAGAGGTTTTAGTTGCCCTAATGCTAAAAAATATCAAATTATAAATATCCTGGATATAGAACTTGTAATAGCGGAAGGCAGATTGAGCAATAATGAAGTAATAACAAAAGCAAAAATGTTGCAATTAGGTTTAATAAAAAAAACTACTGCCCTAGTAAAATTACTTTCCACAAGAAGTAATGAATTTAATAGCGCTATGTCATTTCAATTAGATGCTTATTCAGCAAATGCGAAGAGAATAATTGAGCAATCTGGCGGCCAAATATTATAATTTATGAGCTTAAATTCCACAAAAAAATCTAATCAGGACTTAATTAGTAGAATTATTTTTACTATTTTAGCGCTTGTAGTCTGTAGAATTGGTTCTTTTATTCCGATCGCAGGTATTGATTCAATAGCCCTGCATACAGTAGTTCAGCAGAACCAATCAGGGATATTAGGGATGTTTAATATGCTATCTGGAGGTTCTCTAGGCAGGATGTCTATTTTTGCTCTAGCAATTATGCCCTATATAACGGCATCAATTATTATTCAATTGATGACAATAGCCTATAAGCCTTTAGAGAATTTAAAGAAAGAAGGAGAGTCAGGTAAGAGAAAAATCAACCAACTCTCTAGATATCTAACAGTTTTATTAGCTTCTTTTCAAGCATATGGGGTTGCAATAAGTTTAGAAAATGCTGTAACTAATGTAGGACCAGTAGTTATTATCCCCGGGTTAATTTTTAAAGTTACTACTGTAATTACTCTAGTAGTAGGAACTATGTTTCTTATGTGGCTTGGGGAGCAAATTTCTGGTCGAGGGGTTGGTAATGGATCTTCCTTAATTATATTTATAGGTATAGTGTCGGGGGTACCTAGCGCTGTTATAAACATGTTCGAATTGTCTAGGAATGGAGGCTTATCTCCTATAATAGTAATTGCTATTTGTTTGGGGATCATTCTTATTGTTACTATGATAATTTTCTTTGAAAAAGCCCAAAGGAAAATTTTAGTGCAATATCCTAAAAGACAGGTAGGTAATAAAATTTATGGAGGGGAAGCAACCCATATGCCTCTTAAGCTTAATACCGCCGGGGTGATTCCGCCGATATTTGCTAGTTCGATTTTGTTGTTTCCTATTACAATTGCTAATTTTTCTAATAAACAATCCGAGACTATGAATTGGTTAACCTTCCATTTAGGGCATGGAAAACCTTTATATATATTGTTATATATTACCTTAATAATGTTTTTTAGTTTTTTTTATACAGCAATAGTGTTTAATTCCGAGGAAACTGCAAATAATTTAAAAAAGTATGGTGCTTATATTCCGGGGAAAAGACCTGGGAAAAATACAGCAGAGTATTTTGATTACTTGCTCACTAGATTAACAGTGATAGGGGCGGTCTATTTAAGTTGTATTTGTGTAGTACCAGAAATGATAATGAACCAGTATGCGGTCTCTTTTTCCTTAGGGGGTACGAGTTTTTTAATTGTTGTTAATGTGGTCTTAGATACCTTTACCCAAGTTCAATCTTATTTATTTAGTAGTAGGTATGAAGGATTGATTAAAAAAATGAAGTTAAAAAATTAGTATACATTAAAAATCTAATTTATATTTTATAACATAAAAATATGTAGTTATTTTATGCCAAAAATGAGTTTAAAGTGATTATAGCACTTATGGGCCCCCCTGGTTCAGGAAAAGGAACTCAAGGAAAGTTATTAGCCAAAAAATTAAATTTACCACATATATCTATCGGAGATATATTTAGAGGCATGGTAAAAGCTGAGAATAATGACAGTAAATTATTACAATTTTATATGTCCCAGGGTAAATTAGTACCTTCTGAATTAGTTAATGATATAGTACATAAGTTTTTATCTCAAAAAAAATATGAGAAGGGGTATATTTTAGATGGATACCCTCGTAATTTAGCGCAAGCGAAATATTTTAATATTTTAGTAAAGCAAGATATTAAAATATTGTTTTTTTCTATAGAGGATCAAACAATTATTAAAAGAATCCTTGGTAGATTTAGCTGTATAAACTGTGGTCAAATCTATAATAGATTTTTTATTAAGTTAAAAGCTGATAATATTTGTGATGTTTGTGGCTCAAATCAATTTATTCATAGACAAGATGATGATGAACAAACAATTAAACAAAGAATAGAAGAATATAAAATAGAAACTAATCCATTAATGGATTATTATAAAAGTAATCAGCAGTTACATAGCATTGATGCTAACGAGAATAGGGAAGATATAGAACTCGCCATAGACAAGCTATTAAAAACAGTTTGACTTTATGGTATATTTTTATATTATCCCTTTTAGCTGTTATAGAAATTTTGGAGGTTATTTGTGGCAAGGATAGCAAGTGTTAATATTCCAGTACACAAAAGATTAATAATAAGTTTGACGTATATTTATGGGCTTGG
Organism: Candidatus Tisiphia endosymbiont of Beris chalybata; assembly: GCF_964026555.1. Classification (NCBI taxonomy): domain Bacteria; kingdom Pseudomonadati; phylum Pseudomonadota; class Alphaproteobacteria; order Rickettsiales; family Rickettsiaceae; genus Candidatus Tisiphia; species Candidatus Tisiphia endosymbiont of Beris chalybata. Next base: position 1,426,690 of record NZ_OZ032159.1, read on the forward strand.
TGATTCCGCTGCAGGAGAAATATGTCGAAAGGCTAGAATATCCGAAAGTAAACGAGTGAAAGAATTAACCGATCAAGAGCTTATTGTTTTGCGTGGTATTATTGAAAAAGAATATAAGGTTGAAGGAGACTTACGAAGAGAAGTAAATCTTAATATTAAGAAGAAAAAGGATATTAGATGTTATCAAGGACTTAGACATATAAGGAAACTGCCGGTTCGTGGTCAAAATACTCACTCTAATGCGAGGACAAGAAAAGGAAAAGCAGTGGCAATTGCTGGTAAGAAAAAAGTTACAAAGTAATATGGTATAATAATGAGTCAGGTTAGCAGTAAAATCAAGAAAAAAAAGAAAAATATAACTCTTGGAGTTGTGCATATAAAGACAACTTTTAATAATACTATTGTTACTTTTACGGATGTGCAGGGGAATGCTATAGCGTTCTCTACTGCGGGTACTAATGGTTTTAAAGGGGCTAGGAAAGCTACTCCTTATGCTGCTCAAGTAACGGTAGATAAAGCATCTGAGTTAGCAAAAGAGCATGGTATGAAAACTGTCTCAATTAGAGTGCAGGGTGCTGGTGCTCAAAGAGAATCTGCTATGAGAGCAGTTTTTAGCCAAAATTTTATAGTAACATTAATTCTAGATGTTTCCCCAGTGCCGCATAATGGTGTTAGATCACCAAAAAGAAGAAGAGTATAGAAGTTCAATAGGTAAGAAATGTTATCGTTAAATAAAAACTGGAACTCCCTAATAAAACCCTCCAAAATAGTTTATGACAACCCAGCGGGGAATAATTATATGGCAAAGGTTATTGTCGAACCTTTAGAGAGAGGATTTGGTTTGACAGTAGGGAATGCTATGAGAAGAATTTTACTCTCATCTCTTCAAGGGGCAGCTATAACCTCAATTAAAATCCCAGGGGTTGTTCATGAATTTTCTGCTATTCCTGGGGTTAAAGAAGATTTAGTTGATGTAGTATTAAACCTTAAGTCCGTAGTGATTAAAATGCATGCTTCAGGCAGAAGAACGGTCAGATTAAATGCTATCGGTCCTTGTATAGTAACTGCTGGTATGATCACTGCAAGTCATGATGTAGAGATACTATCGCCCGATCATATAATTTGTACTTTAGCAAAAGGTGCGCAGCTGGAGATGGAGTTAGGGTGCGAAACAGGTAAAGGATATGTCCCTGCTATAAGCAATGAAGATAGTAGTTCAGCAATAGAAGTAATACCGATAGATGCTTTATTTAGTCCAGTAAAGCAAGTAACTTATAAGATAGAGAATACTCGGGTAGGGCAAGTTACAGATTATGATAAATTAATTATGACTGTTGAAACTGATGGTAGTATTTCTCCTGAGATGTCAATAGCGCTAGCTGCAAGAATTTTGCAAGATCAATTACAGCTATTTATTACATTTGAAGAACAAGAAGAAGATAAACAAGATAAGCTAGAAGAATTATCATTTAATCCTGCCATGTTAAAAAAGGTTGCAGAATTAGAATTATCTGTGAGGTCTCAAAATTGTTTGCAAAACGCTAATATAATTTATATAGGTGATTTGGTTATTAAGACAGAAGCAGAAATGCTCAAGACCCCAAACTTTGGTAGAAAGTCATTGAATGAGATTAAGGATATACTAGTAGGATTTGGATTGAAATTTGGTATGGATATATCAGGGTGGCCACCAGAAAATATACAAGAGCTATCTAAGCGTTATGAAGATCCATATTAATTAAGGTAGGAACATGCGGCATAAAATTAAGGGAAGAAAGCTTAACAGAACGAGTAGTCATAGAAAGGCTATGTTTGCTAATATGACTGTAGCACTTGTGATGAATGAGCAAATTAAAACCACTTTACCTAAAGCTAAAGAATTTAGACCATACATTGAAAAGTTAATTACTCAAGCCAAGAAATCGGATTTAGTGGCTAGAAGGGGATTACTTTCTAAAATCAAAGATAAAGTTGCCACTGAAAAGCTGTTAACTGTTTTAGGGAAGAGATATAATGAGCGTCCTGGAGGTTATACTAGAATAATAAAAGCAGGTTTCCGTTATGGTGATATGGCTCCCCTAGCGTATATTGAATTAGTTGATAGGGATATAAATAGTAAAGGTTGTATGAATCCAAAAATTACTGATACAAAACATGAAGAATAAAATTAATGCGTTTATAGGATAATAAGTGATATGGCTAATCATTCAGCGGCAAAAAAGGCAATTAGGCAAACAATAAAAAAGACTCTAATTAATAAAAGTAGAGCGAGTAAAATTAAAACATATATTAAGAAAGTGTTGCAAGAAATTAGCAAAGGTTCTGACAAAACTGCCAAAGCTGCTTTAATAGTTGCTCAATCCGAGATAATGAAAGGAGTAACAAAAAATATTGTTAAATTAAATACTGCTTCACGCACTATCAGCAGGCTATCTCAAAAGATAAAAAATATGGTAGGATAGAATATAGACCTAATTATTTGCCATATTATCCTGATTTATTACATCATAGCCAATGAAGCGGAATTTTGCCAAAAAACCGCAGGTTAAGAGTAATAATATCAGTGGCCTTTTGACTGCGCATTAACTGTTTTAGGCAATAATCCTCTTTTAAAGCTAGTTATTTGAGTTCGAAATTATAGATATAGCATAGACTATTAAGGTGCGTACAGAGTATTTATCCTCAAGCATACATGATTACTATGCTTCCTGCATACTATCGTGTATGTATCATCATGATCTAAGCTATTGCAACTATTAAGTTCAAGGCTCTATCTTTTTAAGTGTATAAATTTTGAAATAAACCCTTAAATCTTACCTTTAAATTTTATCAAAAAATGGGCCAAGGCTCCTCCCAATTTTGGATAGGAATAGTCCATTTTCGCGTAATGTAATCTATTGTCAGGTATGGCACTGTTAACAAAATAAGTTATAAGCTTTAATAAGAGCAAGAGCGATAAAGCTGAGGAAGGTGCAGTCAAGTTTATCAAATCGCATAGCAATTCGTTTGTTTTCTTTAAGCCTACCAAAAAGTCTTTCAATAATATGTCGTTTTCGATAAAGTGTAGTATCGTAAAAATCTTTTGGGGTTAAGTTAGAATCATTAGGTAAATACACACCTTTTAAGGGTATAACTGGGATAGCATTTTTCGATTTAATAGACCTCTTGCATAACCTAATCTAATTGGTAATTTTGTCGTCGAAACTCCTCTCTGTTCCTCACGTACGTCTATGTACGCTGCGGTACTCGACTTCGTTTCTCCTAAAAATTCTTCAATTATCTTTAGGTTATGCAAGAGGTCTAATATTTAATGATCTCAAAGCCTTAAAATATAAGGTTTGTGCTGGAATATTGTGGGATAGAAAAGTCAATTTTGCTGCATATAGAAATGATAAAAATGAACTGATGGTTTTGGTGTCATCAATTGAGGTCGAAGTTGATATTTTCGCTTTATATAGGTACCGCTGGTCCATCGAACGGTTGTTTAAGCATCTCAAAAGCGGAGGCTTTGATATTGAAAAAAGTCACTTAGTAAATTTGGATAGATTCAAAAAATTATTGGTGGTAACTGCTATTGCTTCAGCTTTAATAGTTAAGAATGGCTTAATACAAAATTCACTAAACCCAATCCGTATAAAACTCCAAAAAACCACTGAAAAACAATTATTTTCATTATTTACTTACGGGTTTGATCATATTAAAAATATCTTTTATCAATCTATCATTAATAGCTGTAACTCAACTAATACGCACCTTATTAATACCTCCAAAAATAGAACTTCTTACTACTTACTCTGCCTCCCTACAAAAATCGTAGGGTACTATGCACCAAAACCATCAGTTCATTTTTATCATTTCTATATGCAGCAAAATTGACTTTTCTATCCCACAATATTCCAGCACAAACCTTATATTTTAAGGCTTTGAGATCATTAAATATTAGACCTCTTGCATAACCTAAAGATAATTGAAGAATTTTTAGGAGAAACGAAGTCGAGTACCGCAGCGTACATAGACGTACGTGAGGAACAGAGAGGAGTTTCGACGACAAAATTACCAATTAGATTAGGTTATGCAAGAGGTCTATTTTTCCAATCGTTAAAGTTTTTAAACCTTTCTCAAGACGAATTTGGTGATCCGTTTTTAGGGGAATAGCAAATCTTATATGATTATCTATTAAGAAATTTAACCATTCTTTATTCATAAATTCTCGATCAGCAAGTAAATATTTTATTTTTTCAACCCCAAAATTGTCAATAAACTTCTGCAAAAATTCTTCCATAAATTCTTTAGAACAAGCTCCACCATGCGATAAAGAATGCCAATATATTGGCACTGATATCTTACCAATTATAATTACTAAAAACAAAATATTAATATCTGTTTTACCAAATTTCCAATTTGTTCGATCCATTGCTACAACATAATTTCCTACACCGAACAAGCTTAACAGTAATGATGCAACCTTCATATAATCAAAAGTAAATTCTTTTAACAATCGATAAATCCTATGGATTTTTGACGATGCTTTAGCATCACCTGAAATACCAAGCGCTAAACCCTTTGGGTCGATAGAACCTCCAGTTATTAAACTGATTATCATCCCAGACAAACATTTTAATCTTGATTTATTTCCGTCTATATATAAAATCAATTCTTGAAGTAGTATTTGGTGCATAGTTTCTCAAAAAATATCAACCTTATACTACTTCTTCCCTCCCTAAATCAACCCTCCAACCCAAAATCGTAGGGTACTATGGTATCAACGCAACAACAAGATTTAGATTCTCAAAGACATCGTCTTACTAAAGCCGGTGCTCTCAGTACATGACATAAAGGTTAACAAGGAAAAAAACAGTGGATAACGCATGATTAAAGTCCTATAACTTAAGTTGTCTAAGACTTAAGGAGAAGGAGAATGACTTCAGCGTTATCACAACTATTAGGAAACTATTTTTTTAAGAGTTTTGCAAGTATAAAATTAATCGAGCAGATAATAACAGGATTGTTCTATGTCAGAGATGTCAATCTTACTCAACTAGCTTTGGTAGTTCAAGGAGCTGGCAATGACAGGGCTGCCTCATATAAAAAATTATATAAGTAATATTGAATAAAAATTATTATAGTAGTGGTTACAAATAAGTGAGTGGTAACCATGAGAGAAGAAGAATTACGAGAAAGTTTTGAAGACTTTATTAATGGAATAAATGATCATAGAGTTGATAGGAATAAGCTTCATAGTGTGGAGGAGATTTTATTTTTGACTTTAACTGCAATTATTTGTGGAGCAGAAGGTTGGCGAGATATTGAACGATTTGGCAGGTTAAAATTAGAATTTTTACGTACGGTGTTTCCATATGCTAATGGAATTCCTTCTGACGATACGTTACGACGTTTTTTTCGAGTACTTGATCCTAAAACATTCAGCACATGCTTTACCGTTTGGGCAAGTAGCTTAAAACTTCCAAGTAGCACACATATAGCTATAGATGGGAAAGTGTCTCGTCATACATTCGATGGTGATAAGAATCCATTACATATGGTATCAGCTTTTGCTAGTGAATGTCGAACAGTGTTAGCACAAGAGAAAGTATCTGATAAAAGTAATGAAATTACAGCAATACCTAAATTACTTGGTATTCTAGACATAAAAGGAGCTATTGTTACCATTGATGCTATGGGCTGTCAAAGAGAGATTGCCCAAGCAATTATCGATAAAGAAGCAGATTACATACTATCATTAAAAGGTAATCAAGGAAATTTACACCAAGATATTAAGTTAGTATTTGCAGATAAAGAGTTGCTGAATGAATTGTCAGTTGATATCAATCAAACAACTGACGGAAGTGAGCATGGACGTATTGAAGAACGGATTTATCGAGCTGTTATACCATTTCCCCATTATAAGCAGAGATATTAGATTGATAGAATGAGTAATTTATGATATAAAGCTAGGTAATAATGAAATAATAGGAAGTAACAAGGAAATGCCTAAAGTATCAAAAATGATAAATGACGAATTAGTATTAAAAGCAAGGGAAGCTTTGAATAACGGAGGGAAGAATGGTGTTGTAGTAACAAGATTAAAAGCCATACTAGCATCGAGTAAGCATGGTATTAAGAAAGTAGCGGAAGTTTATGATATCAACAGATCTTCGCTACATAGATGGGTTGCTCTATTTCGAGATCAAGGCATTGATGGTCTCAAGAACATAGCAAAGCCTTCTAGATCAAAATTAAATACTGCTCAAAAAGATGAGATTAAAACTTTGATAAAGAGAGACAGTAGTATTACGATTAAGAAATTAAAGATAGTGATAAAAGAAAAATTTGATATAGATATAGAAAAATCTAGTATACATAGAATGCTAGGGGCACTTGGGTTTAGGCATATTACTGGTAGAAAGAGGCATTACAAAGCTGACACATCTTCTCAAGAAGAATTCAAAAAAAAATCTACAACAAGTACACCAAGATAATCCTATGGTACCTATTTATTTTTTTGATGAGACTAGGTTTGGGACCAATACAAAACATGGTTTAGGATGGTTTGAAAAAGGCAGTAGGACTCCAGTTCCTACAAAGCTGGGATTTAAATCATTTTATCTTTATTCTGCTACAAATCATAGAGATGGAGACTCTTTTAGTTTAATTATTCCGAATGTTGATAAGGCCTGTATGCAAGTTTTTCTTAATGAATTTGCGAAACATATAACTACAAAAGTTATACTAGTGATGGATGGAGCTGGATGGCATAAAGGTCTTACAATACCAGCTAATATTGAGATTATGTACTTACCACCATATAGTCCAGAGTTAAATCCTGTAGAGAGGTTGTGGCAACATTTAAAAGATTCGGTATTAAAAAATAAAGTTTACGATTGTTTAACTAAACTTGAAGATGCTGTAATTGAATTTATTCAATCTATTTCAATAGAAACTATAAAATCTATATGTAATTGTTCATATATCTATTTATAATAGGGAAATGGTATTACTATGCCACAAGAATTACAGGAGCAACATAATTGGCCGGAGCTTAAGACAATTATAGAGGTTATAAGTAAACGAGAAATAAAAGGAGTTTTATCTGAAGAAACAAGATATTACATTAGCTCTTTAGAGCAAGAAGCAGTAAAAATCGGTATGGCAATCCGATCTCATTGGGCTATTGAGAATAGTGTGCACTGGATTTTGGATGTTAGTTTTAGAGATGATGATTCACGTATTAGAAAAGGTAATGCTCCTCAAAATATAGCTATTATTAAACACATGGCATTGAATGTATTACAGAAGGCTAAGCAAAAAAGGGATTCTATCAAGCAGCTTAGAAAAGCAGCTGGTTGGGATAATAATCAACTACTCACTATCTTACAGTATATTTAAGTGCGGCAGCCCTGCAGTTTATTACTGAATCTGTTGACTCGCTGGTAACTAATTTTCGTTCCTCTCAGCTTTGGTCAGATAGTCTTCAAAGCCAGTTTATGACTGCGCAAAGTAAAATGGGGTCATTAACTAATAGATCGAGTGAACTTAATTCTCAAGAACAAAGACAATCCGAGAGTCTGACCTTAAAATGGGCCCAAAGTGATTCAATGATTAAAGGTTTTTCATTTAGTGAAAATCAAGCGATCAAAGAATCTATTTTACAAGGGCAATCTCTTAACGAAAATTACGGTAGTAGTGAAAGAAAAGAAACCTCTACTAGTACTAATGCAAGTTTAGGGTTAAATTTAGGAGTTGTTAATGCAGGTGGAGGAGTAGGTGCTAATAATAGTAAAACTGAAGCCTATGATACATCAGCAAGCAAACAAAAAGCCTATAATGATGCTTTAGAAAAAGTAAAATCAGCTCAAAGAGATAATCGGATTAGTACTAGCAATGATGAAGTTAGATCATTAGGCCAAGATTTAATTAGTACCTGGAATGAACAACAATCAGTTAGTAGAGAAATAGCTAAAACAACGCAAACAATGCAACAATTATCCAACCAAAGAAACTATGTTGAGAGTAACTCCGCTACTATTGACCGCAACATGAATGAACCAGTTTTACAAGCAATTATTGCTCGAAATATCCCAGGAGTAACCAGCAAGGAACAAGCAGCTAGATGGGCAAGCCACCACAGTCATGAAGCTATGAACATAGCACAAGAAGTAGTTGGTATAAATAAACCATTACCCCAAAGTAATTGGAACGATAGTCACCCTCAAGTTAAAGATCTACAGTCAATTGATTCTATCATTAACAATACACCAATGACAACACAAGAGGACCTGAAAACCAACTATCTAGAATCAAATAATAGATTACAAGAGCAAGCTACTGTGACAGATAGCACAGGTGCATCAAAAGCATTAGCCGAATCAGTAAAATCTGATTTAAATAAAGGCAAAAAATTGTATAGTCAAAATGTAGATGAAATACTTGACAATCAATTGTCCAGCTCAGAAAGAGAGAAAGCAGTAGATCTTGAAATTACGACTGTTGATATCAAGGATGATAGTAACAAATTAAAAGAGCAATTTGATCAAACCAGCAATTCAACAATTGTTAGAACTGCGGGACGAGTAGTGGATAATATGAGGTTAAATACAGATGCTATCAAAAAGCAAAATATTACTTTGCCTTTAAGCAATAACAAGGATAATAAAAATTAATATTTTAAAAATAAAAAGTAATTTATGAGTATGATAAAAAAGTTAGTTGTAACTATCCTGTCATTGCTATTATTTAATATAACAATTGTAACCGCCAAAGAATCTTTAAACCAAGAGGTTACTAACAAACATAGACTGCAACAAAATATCCAAGATCAGGATTTAACTAACGATTCTGATCTCACTGCTGCAAAATCCTATTATGATAAAGGAATAGCTTTTAAAAGATTTAAAAAATATCAAGATGCCATAGAAAATTTTGACCTAGCCATTAAACATAAACATGATTATGCAGAAAGCTACTTGGAAAGAGGATGTTGTTTATTACACTTAGAAAAATATCAAAAAGCTATAGAGAATTTTGATCTCGCTATTAAATATCAACCTAATTATGTGGAAAGCTATTTAGAAAAAGGACATGCTTTATCAGAATTAGGAAAACAACATGCAGCTATAGAAAATTATAACATAGCTATAAAATACCAACCTGATTATTCAAATGCCTATCACAACAAGGGAGTAGCTTTTGAAAGGTTAGGGCAATATCAAGAAGCTATAGAAAATTATAATTTAGCAATTAAATACCAACCTAATGATGCACCGACATATTATAACAAGGGTATATCTTTAATAAAGTTAGGAAGATACCAAGAAGCTATAGAAAATTTTGACCTGGCTATACAATACAAACCTGAACTTACTGAAAGTTATCAAGAAAAAGGTCAAGTATTACAAAAACTTGGAAAATCTAAGGACGCTACAGAATTATTTAATAAAGCTAAATCGTTGTCAAAGTAAATTTTTTATCTACTAATAGATTAACCGCGCGTGTAGCCTTAAGAAAATGGCTAAAATCGCTATAATAACGCCATGTTCGACTTTTTTTTAAGATTGACAAAAGAATAGGATAGCCTAATAAGGTCATAGTTCAATTATCGAGAAAGAAGCTATGACCCTAGAAACGTTAATTCTGGATAAGAGAGTTATGAATATATAGATTAAAGTCAAGTTTTGTGGAAGGTTTAGTTTTTTTTAGAGAATAAGCAACTAGGGTAGAAAGAATATGAACAAAAGCATTAATAGGAGATCTATGTCTTGTATGTTCAAGATTCATTTTATTTTTTAAAAAATCAAAAACTGTTTCAATTAAGTTTCGTTTTCGAAGCAAGATTTTTTCCTTTAAATCCATTAATTTATTCGCCATATTTTTCTTAATTCCATGAATCATTTTTAAGCCTCTTTCATATAAATTTAAAAACAAATTTTGCTTGATATATCCCTTGTCAGCGGCCATAATGCCAGTTAATCCTTTAGTTAATTGCGCTACCGGAACTCTATCATCTACATTACCATTAGTCACTTTTAATGCCATAATTTCTCCTTGGTTATTAATTATTAAATGTAATTTAAAGCCATAAAAATATCCCATAGAGGATTTACTATGTTTGGCTAATCCTTTAAAAACTTTATTACTATAGCGTCGTTTATTGTGACAAGCTTTAATTGTTGTAGAGTCAATAAAATAAATACCTGTTTCTTGCCCAAATAATAAATGAATCAACATATTTAAGGGCATGAATAATCGCGGCATTAAAGCAACAAATCTGTTATAGCTTAGGGCGCTAGGGAAGTCGTTCTTATGTAAATATTCGACGTAAGTTTTATAGAAAAATTTAAAGTTCTTAGCATGCGATGTATGAAACATAATTATTATTGTTAACATTTCGCTTAAACTCATATTACAAGCGCGATCTCTCTGCTTATTGGATGGTAATAATTTGCTCTTTTCATATTCAAGATAAATTTTACAAAAATCATCTATAAAACTATATAATTCTGTGATATCTTTCTTCATGCCTACAGTTTGTTTTTTTGTTCAAAAACTTCAATACTGTAGGTTGCCTCCCTTGGCAATCCTTATTATACGCCATGTTCGACTTTTTTTTAAGATTGACAAAAGAATAGGATAGACTAATAAGGTCATAGTTCAATTATCGAGAAAGAAGCTATGACCCTAGAAGAGTTTATCATTACTGTGTATTGTTTCATAGAAGAAAAAATGACTATCTTAACGCCATGTTCGACTTTTTTTTAGCAGGTAACTAATTTTTCGAGTTGTGTTGGCACAAGTTTTAAAGACTTTGTCAAAAATGTAGCAATAGTATGAGCAAGTAATTTTCTAGCGATGCGAGATTGTAGATGCCAGTAACTCTTAACTCTGATAGCATTAATAGCAAAACGTTCTGTAAGCTGACCAATAACAGTTTCAATTAAACGACGAGTAGCAGTAATCCATTTAAGGAAATTCTTGGATCTATTATCCTTCATATTCTTTTTTAAAGGTGTTTGTAAATCAATGTTTTTGGTGGCCAACTCATCTTTTAAATCCTGACCAAGATAGCCTTTATCGCCCAGTACCATGCCACTAATATTAGGAGACATTACTTGCAGAGCTTCACGTTCAGACCCATTAGCAGGAGTTATCATGAATCCAGCTATTCGACCTTCTTCATTAATTAATACGTGTCCTAGAAAACCGTAATAATAGCTATCTTTCGAAGCGCAGTACCCATAGTCAGCGTATTCCTTAAAACATCGCCCTCTCGTTGCTCGGGCCAAATTTATTACAGGAATCGGTACCCCATCTATCATATGCAGATCTGATTTGCTTGCACTCTTAAACAAGTCGGCAAGCAGCATGTTCTTAATAGATAAAAGACCGCTACATTGCTTCACATAAGACGGTCTACTCTTTAGATTGGGAAACCATTCTTGAAAATGACGTTTAAAATATTCCCATATCTGCTTGTCTTGGTGCAAACCGATAAATTCTCCCACCACTTCCATTGTTAATGCTTCCACGTCACTTAAGCAAGGTGGAAATCCTGCTTTCCTTACTTTGATATTTTTGGTTATTATAGTCATTTTTTCTTCTATGAAACAATACACAGTAATGATAAACTCTTCTAGGGTCATAGCTTCTTTCTCGATAATTGAACTATGACCTTATTAGGCTATCCTATTCTTTTGTCAATCTTAAAAAAAAGTCGAACATGGCGTTTATTATCTATTATCCTCCCATATTCCCCTTATCCAGAATTAACGTTAGAAGAGTTTATCATTACTGTGTATTGTTTCATAGAAGAAAAAATGACTATAATAACCAAAAATATCAAAGTAAGGAAAGCAGGATTTCCACCTTGCTTAAGTGACGTGGAAGCATTAACAATGGAAGTGGTGGGAGAATTTATCGGTTTGCACCAAGACAAGCAGATATGGGAATATTTTAAACGTCATTTTCAAGAATGGTTTCCCAATCTAAAGAGTAGACCGTCTTATGTGAAGCAATGTAGCGGTCTTTTATCTATTAAGAACATGCTGCTTGCCGACTTGTTTAAGAGTGCAAGCAAATCAGATCTGCATATGATAGATGGGGTACCGATTCCTGTAATAAATTTGGCCCGAGCAACGAGAGGGCGATGTTTTAAGGAATACGCTGACTATGGGTACTGCGCTTCGAAAGATAGCTATTATTACGGTTTTCTAGGACACGTATTAATTAATGAAGAAGGTCGAATAGCTGGATTCATGATAACTCCTGCTAATGGGTCTGAACGTGAAGCTCTGCAAGTAATGTCTCCTAATATTAGTGGCATGGTACTGGGCGATAAAGGCTATCTTGGTCAGGATTTAAAAGATGAATTGGCCACCAAAAACATTGATTTACAAACACCTTTAAAAAAGAATATGAAGGATAATAGATCCAAGAATTTCCTTAAATGGATTACTGCTACTCGTCGTTTAATTGAAACTGTTATTGGTCAGCTTACAGAACGTTTTGCTATTAATGCTATCAGAGTTAAGAGTTACTGGCATCTACAATCTCGCATCGCTAGAAAATTACTTGCTCATACTATTGCTACATTTTTGACAAAGTCTTTAAAACTTGTGCCAACACAACTCGAAAAATTAGTTACCTGCTAAAAAAAAGTCGAACATGGCGTTAAGATAGTGAGTAGTTGATTATTATCCCAACCAGCTGCTTTTCTAAGCTGCTTGATAGAATCCCTTTTTTGCTTAGCCTTCTGTAATACATTCAATGCCATGTGTTTAATAATAGCTATATTTTGAGGAGCATTACCTTTTCTAATACGTGAATCATCATCTCTAAAACTAACATCCAAAATCCAGTGCACACTATTCTCAATAGCCCAATGAGATCGGATTGCCATACCGATTTTTACTGCTTCTTGCTCTAAAGAGCTAATGTAATATCTTGTTTCTTCAGATAAAACTCCTTTTATTTCTCGTTTACTTATAACCTCTATAATTGTCTTAAGCTCCGGCCAATTATGTTGCTCCTGTAATTCTTGTGGCATAGTAACAGCTCGATAAATCCGTTCTTCAATACGTCCATGCTCACTTCCGTCAGTTGTTTGATTGATATCAACTGACAATTCATTCAGCAACTCTTTATCTGCAAATACTAACTTAATATCTTGGTGTAAATTTCCTTGATTACCTTTTAATGATAGTATGTAATCTGCTTCTTTATCGATAATTGCTTGGGCAATCTCTCTTTGACAGCCCATAGCATCAATGGTAACAATAGCTCCTTTTATGTCTAGAATACCAAGTAATTTAGGTATTGCTGTAATTTCATTACTTTTATCAGATACTTTCTCTTGTGCTAACACTGTTCGACATTCACTAGCAAAAGCTGATACCATATGTAATGGATTCTTATCACCATCGAATGTATGACGAGACACTTTCCCATCTATAGCTATATGTGTGCTACTTGGAAGTTTTAAGCTACTTGCCCAAACGGTAAAGCATGTGCTGAATGTTTTAGGATCAAGTACTCGAAAAAAACGTCGTAACGTATCGTCAGAAGGAATTCCATTAGCATATGGAAACACCGTACGTAAAAATTCTAATTTTAACCTGCCAAATCGTTCAATATCTCGCCAACCTTCTGCTCCACAAATAATTGCAGTTAAAGTCAAAAATAAAATCTCCTCCACACTATGAAGCTTATTCCTATCAACTCTATGATCATTTATTCCATTAATAAAGTCTTCAAAACTTTCTCGTAATTCTTCTTCTCTCATGGTTACCACTCACTTATTTGTAACCACTACTATAATAATTTTTATTCAATATTACTTATATAATTTTTTATATGAGGCAGCCCTGCTGGCAATGATAATTCTCGATATCGCAAACTACAAAGATTTTTTTCTGGCTTTAGTTTTTGTTATACTGCACTGGCTAAATTATTAGTAGCATTTGCCAAAATTGAATCAGAAAAATGGTTGTTGGCTTTGGATCGTACTAACTGGAAATTTGGCAAGCTTGATATCAATATTTTAGTATTATCAATCTGCCATAATGGCATAGCTATACCAATCATGTGGGACATGTTACCAAAAACTGGCGTTTCAAATAGTGGTGAACGTCAGAAATTAATAGGTAGATTTTTGCAAGTATTTGGAGTAGAAAAAATATCAGCATTGCTTGGAGATCGTGAATTTATCGGTGATGACTGGTTGAAATTTCTAGCAGATCGTAATATTCCATTTTATATAAGAATTAAGCAAAATTTAACTATTGGTAGATCAGAAAACGAATTAGTGACAGCAAATCCATTAGTAAAGAAGTTACAGAATAATGAATATAAAGTACTCAGAGGTAAGAGATATTTAGGTAAGAACTATAAAGGACCTAAAGTTTCTGTGGCTGCTTTGCGTAACGGAGAAGGAGAATTAGTAATTATAGCAACCAATGACAACCCCTATCAGGCCTTGGATATTTACAAAAAACGCTGGGAAATTGAAAATCTTTTTGCATGCCTTAAGACGCGTGGCTTCAACTTTGAAAATACCCATTTAGTACATTTGGATAGAATAAACAAATTATTAGGGATATTAGCTATAACTTTTACCTTTGCTTATACTGTGGGCTTATGGCGGCATTCTATCTGGCCTATAAAATTGAAAACTCACGGCAGAAAGGCTATGTCACCTTTTAGGTATGGACTTGATTACTTACGAAGAATATATTTAAACCAAGGGCAAATGTACAAGGAACTATCCAGCATTATTGATATATTTATCAAGCCTCTAATCCCCAAATTACCAACAATTATATCATGTTAACCTTTATGTCATGTACTGAGGCCGGTGCTATTAAGATTTTTGAAGATGTGATAAGTGGTAAAATCTTTGACAGACCTGGACTAGAAGAGTTAATTGCTTATGCCAGACCAAATGATTTACTTTGTGTAGTAAGGCTTGATCGTTTAGGTCGTAGCCTAAAGGAATTGCTTGAAACTGTAGAATATCTCAAAGAATGCAAGATTGGTTTAATGTCCCTTGAAGAAAAGATAGATACATCTTCCGCTGCAGGTGAATTGGTATTTCATGTATTTGGTGCGATTGCACATTTTGAAAGAAGATTAATTGCAGAACGTACTAAGGACGGCATAAACGCTGCTAGATTAAAAGGTAAAATACCTGGTCGCCCTACTTTGAACAAAGAAAAACTAGATTCAGCGCTAAAGTTAATTGAAACAGGTCTCTCTCCAACCGCGGCTGCTAAGCAATTGAATATTGGGCGTTCTACAATATATCGTGAGCTTAAATATGCAAGATAGGTGTTTTTCATTAGTCCATTATGTCTTGCTGAACTCCTCTCTGATAAATGACATCTAGAAAATAATATTGTACCACAATAGTACAAGAAAATCTAATATTTTTATTAATTGTACTATAATTTCTTCAGTTCACTGTAGTACAATAAAACTCTACTTTGTTTGTACTATATTCTGTGATAAAGCATACAAATTCCATTTGTTTCAAAAACTACTCTAGATCATTGCTAAAACCATTTATAGAAGTATCTATATTGTTTTGAGAAAATATATTTCCTAGAAGATAAGTTGATGTTTCTTCTACGGGCGTGAGGAAATCACAATTAATTATTTCTATATTATTAGGGGGTGGAGTAAAATTAACCACGTCTATGATTTCATCCTCATCTATATCATTAATTTCGGCATTAGGATCCATAATAGTAGTACTATGATCATCTTGCACATTACTTAAATTCACATTATTTATAATTTCTATACACTTTGTCTTTACCTTATTTATTAAGACTCCTGAATCCTTGAGGGATATTACGTGCTCTAATATTTGTCCACATTGAGTTCTCCATTCTTCAATAGTCTTAGTTGCTTCAATACATTTAGATGGTTCACTTTTTACGAGTTGTAGTAGTGGTAATAAGATCCTACTATCTTCAATTAAAATTTTAATCACCTGCACTATATCTTTAGCTTTAAAATCCTTATTATTACGTGTCGCGGCTATATCAGTTAAAGATATACAACCCAATAAAAACTTTGTTTCCTCCTTAATATTGTAGTGGTCTTGGGTATTCTTAAGAAAGAACGCCTCCCCTATATCTATAAAATCTTTTACTGAATTTCTTCCGTGTACCATACGATTCAGCGTCTTAATGGTGTCATTAAATTCTTGTAAGTTCGTGGCCAAATCATTAGCTATAGCTTGTAATAGCTTAAACGGTTCTGGTGTCTTAATGAAAGAAGCAATATATTGCGCTTGCTTATGCTCCGAAAGACTTACCACTGTAAAAGAGGAGAGCGTAAGTTTATATCGTTCCCCTGCTGCTGCCCATTGCTGCTGTAAACTATCAAATGCTGCTTTCACCTTATCTAATAGATCTCTTTCGGAGTTCGCTTTTAGTACCGGATTTGAAGGAGGCTCAGAGGGACAAACTGCAGCACACCGAAGTGTATATGAGGATGGGAGCCTAGACTCGACGTGCAAACTACCAGCGGCAGTAGCGTTTCGAAAGAGGTCTAATTTCTCTTCTTCTGAGGGTATATTCAAAACTAAAAAACATATACTTTGTATTATAGGCCTACTTTCTGTAGGTGTGTTTTCTTCCCATATTGGTGGAATAAGATTATTAATATTAGGATTTATCAATATGGATGAGTTATTATGATCTATACTATCCCCCTTTACAGGAGCCTCAGCAAAATTTGGTTGCATTTCTTTTATAACGACGGATTTAACTATTACTGGTACGGGAACAGCTGTGGCTATTCCTTGTGCTGGCGGCGTTATACATTTCTCTAAACTGCGTGTTTGTTGTACCTGTTCTAGTATTTCCTTAATAACATTAATTATCTCTGGGCAGGGGTTATTCTGCTGATCTCCTATTTTAAAATCAGCTCCATTTTTAAAGAGTCGTATAATTATTGTAGTATAGTGTTCTTTATCTTTAGACAATAATCTTGCGGCAAGATGTATAGAAGTATTGCCTTCGTTATCCTGGGCATATATATCTACCTTCTTGTCTAAGAGCAAATCAATTATTTCTATATTTCCTGTTTCGATAGCAATATGTAATAGAGTATTGCCTTCTTTATCTTTATAATCTAAGTTAACTTTATTATTTAAATAAAACTGTACAATTTTTTGTAAGCTATATTTTTCAGCTAGTTGGCGCAATGGATAAATATTAAAATCCTTACTTATTGCGTTTTGATTAGAATTTCTATTGTTTGTTCTATTAGTTGTAGCAGTTTCCTCAATAATTTTGTTATCTTTTTCAACATTAAGCTGAATATTATCAGGGTTAGTAGTTTGAGGTATTGCTACTAGTTCTTGATCATTGTTTTGGTCATTTATAACAGTAAGGGATCCTATAGTTATTTCTCTCTTGTCCAGTGGATACTTCTCTTGAGGTATATAAGAGTTAGCTCCATGTTCTTTAAGGATATTTACAACCTCACAATCGTCAGCAAAAAATGCAATAGCTACCAGAGAGTCTCCTTCAGAGTTTTCTACTTCCATACTGTATTTGAAACTTGCATATTCTCGTATTAGCTGTTCCAAGTCAGTAAGTGTACTGAAATCTTTACCATGATGTTGTTGGAGTTTTTGTTGCTCTTTCTTATCTACCTCTAAGCAAATGGCAGCAATTTGATTACGGTATTCCTTATGACTAATGGCAATTTTTTGCTTTTTGCTATTGGTATTTTTAGCTGCTTTATTTATAGGATGCTGACGTTTTGACATAAATACTTAGAAAATTAATAGGTTGTTTATAACAATTCTAATAATGTTAACAAATTTTCAATAAATTAATTATTTGTTAATATTATTTAGGCATTATATATAATCCTATTAATATTACAAGTATTTTATTGTGATAAAAAATTATAGGTATAATTTTGTTTTACCTGTTCTTTCAACTTTTTGCTTCTTGCTAGGAGGAGAGTGAGAAGCATCAGAGATTTTATTACTTTTAGTAGAGACCCTTGTAGTTTTATGTCGCGCGTTTATAAGGTCAAGCTCAGATTTCATTAGGTGAGCATAAATAGTTGGATGAGATTCTATTTTATCCCAAACATTCCTACTCTTGTGATCTTTGCTTAACCGAATGCCATTGTTAACATCAGAATCCCATTTATAGCGCTTCTTCCATTTGCTCCTATTACTTTACTTAATAGTTGATTATGACTATACTCCTCTGGTATGAATTTACATGCGTTGTTGTTCGTCGCTCTCCTAGATTTTATTAGGCTTCGCTCCTCACGCCTAGCAGCAAAATCATCTGAGAGGAGTAGATACTATTAAACTATACTAATAATTTAGAGGCACTCTTACTAATATGATTAAACAAAACAACAAAAAGCTCCTTATTTCCCCAATAAATAATTTTAATAACCAATTATATGAAAAGTACAAAAACTATTTAACTAAAAGGGCAAGCGAGGCTAATCAAGAATTAATTAATACTATTTCCCATTGTTAACAGGTCAGATAGCTTACCGAACATAATTGTGCTATAGTGTTGCAATCAAGGTTTTTGATAAAATCACATACTATGTTTTCTAAATCGGCCAAATTCTCATAGATCTTATTGTATAAAACTGCTTTTTTAATGTACAACCATAATCTCTCTACCGGGTTTAACTCAGGGCTATATGATGGCAAGTGGATAATTTGAATGTTTTTGGGTATGACTAAATCCTCGGACTTATGCCAACCTGCACCATCCATAATCATTATAACTTCAAGATCCGTTAGCTCTTTGCTAAATTCTGATAAAAAAACATTCAGACAAACAGTATTGGCATAGGGTAACATTAAACTGAAGGATTCTCCATTTTTTGGGTTTGCAGCGCTATAAAGATAAAAATTTTGAAATCCAAGTTTGACTTTTACTGAACTCCTGACGCCTTTCTTCAACCAACAATGACCTATTTTTGAATGAGTACCAAACCTTGCCTCATCAAAGAAAAAGATCGCTTTCTTTAAATTTGCATTAGATTGTAGTTTTAGAGGAAGATTTTTTTTTAAACTCTTCTACCAAATTTGGATTTTGTTTGTAGTGCTTTGGTCTCGGGGTTATATACGAATAGTTTAGCTTATGCATTATTCTATGAACAGTAGATTTACCCAGGACTATACCATATTCCTCCTCTATTTTTACCTTTAAGGTAGCAATAGTAATATTTGGATTTGCCTCAATAATGCCTTTGATTTCCTTTAGCTTATCTTCATCAAGTTTTTGCTTCCTGCGGCGCGTAGCAGGAGCTTTCAGGTTTTCAATCCCAGTAGATTTAATATGCTTTATCCAGGAACCAAGAGTATTCCTTGAAACATTATATACCTTAGCTACTTCTGTAATAGAATGTTTACTGGCTGCAATCACTGCATTTAGCTTCTTGCTTACATATCCGTAATTCCCCAATTTCTTCAGCTCTTTCGTGGCTATTTCTACTACCTCCTGATCCAGTAATTTTGATTTGTTTTTCATTAGACCTCTTGCATAACCTAAAGATAATTGAAGAATTTTTAGGAGAAACGAAGTCGGGTACCGCAGCGTACATAGACGTACGTGAGGAACAGAGAGGAGTTTCGACGACAAAATGACCAATTAGATTAGGTTATGCAAGAGGTCTATTCTGTTACCTATTTTCTCATCGTAAGAAAATTATAACAGAAATACAACCTATATTCTAGCGCTAAATAGCCTAGTTAATAATGGGAATTGGTATAATACCCCACAAAAAAACTTATAATGGCTTACTGTCATAGGACAACCTGGTTTCTTTAACTCTCTTTTGAGAGCTGGCTCTACCAGCTCTTCAAACTTACCTTCACTAATTGGGTATTTTCTTTCTTCTTTCATAATTGAACCTTCTTACTTGCCAATTATTCTACCCCATATTTTTTCATTTACAACTTATTTTGTTAACAGTGCCGTACAACTGTTATAGCAGATAAGGGATATGATAGTGATGCTTTTATAAAAAGCTTAGAAAGTAAAGGGTGTAAGGTTGTTATTCCACCTAAATCTAATCGCAAAGTACAGCGTGAATACGATCAACATATCTATAAAGAACAACATTTAATAGAATGTTTCTTTAGTAAACTCAAACATTTTAGACGGGTATTTGTTAGATTTGATAAAAAAGCTTCCTCCTTCATAGGCTTTATTGCTTTTGCTTCCCTGATCCTGCGGCTAAGATAAAGGTGCACACAACCTAGCAAATTATAGAAATTTATTCCCCTATTTTTAAACCTGTCCCGGTAATTGTTGGTTACAGTGCTTATCGGTTTAAAATACCAAATGAAATCCGTAGATTAGTAGTAGCTAGCTTCAGTTAATTTTTTGACCATAAGTTCATATTATGCTGAGTACAATATTCTAGCATAGCAGTACTGTTAGGGTGTCGTAGACCAAATTCTTTAATTTGAGGCTTACCAAAGAACTTATAATTATATAAATCCTTAGCCTTACACGCCGCTTTAGCTCCTTGAAGATATAGATAACTCACTTGAGCAACATTCTTTGAATTATTTCTATATAAATAAAAATAAATAACGTTAGCTTTCTTGTAAGATTCTATTGCTGTTTTAAGGTTATTCTTCATAGAAAAAATTTCTCCTTGCACTACATAACTGGCGGCTAAGTCGGGATCTTCTGATTGTTCGATATCTTTGGGGTTTCTTCTATAATCAGCTAATAATATTTCTATGGCTTTATTAATATGCACTAAGGCCTTATCCACCTTCCCTTGTTCCATATCACTTTTAGCAAATTGCGTATAAATACGCGCATATATTTCATGCCCTTCCGGTTTGACTGGCTTATTCATATCATATAGTTGTTTAGCTTGAGAATGAGCAGCATGATGTTTACCAAGAAAATTGAGTATTTCTGCTCTTAACATATAATAGTTTGTTAGAAATAAATCATGAGCTCCTGCCCCATTATTGATTAATGTGTTTATAGTTTTACCGACTTGATGGAGAGCGTCTTCATATTTTCCTTGCATAAAAAATAATCTTGCTTTAGCAAAATATAAAGTAATAATATCAGCATTTTCTGCTAATACTCCCTTAAACATCTTGTCCATTATCTGAATATTTTGTTCGGCTTCTGGAAGTCGACCTAATGCTATATTAGCTAATACTAAGCAATATACTACGTTGCATTTAAAAGCTTCATATCCTTTTACACTATCAAAGACTTTTTGGGCTCTAGTATAATATTCGATAGCCACTGTATCATTTGCACATCTTTTATAATATACCCCTATTAACCCTAAGTAAGTTGCATATAAAGCTTTTTCATCATTATTCATTAACCAGAGTTTAAATTTTTTTTCCTTCTCATTTTTATTAAACCACTCTACTAACTTTTGTGTATTATCCAAATCTAAAGAGTTAACATATTGTACTATTAACTGTAAATTGAGCCCAACCAATTTATAAACATTGATGTCATACTTAGCAGCATTATTCGATAGTATCTCAAAATTACCTTGAATAGTTCGGGAAATTCTAAAAATATGAGCCTTTATTACACTTTTTGGTATATATTGAACTAACTTACCGATTATATCCTCTAAATAATTTCGGTTATTCCTATTACCATTTATTTTCTGCACCTTATCTGCAATAATATCATGCATTTCGAAAATTGGATGCTCTTCATTGGAATCAATATTATTAATTAAGAGAAATTTGGAGAGCTTGTAAATATCATCGTCTAGGGTATCTGGATTATCAGTAATAATACTTAGTATCTGCTTAGAAAAACTTTGGTTATTCATTAAGGCTATCTTTCCCAGTAAACTAACCGCACTAGGCTGTAACTCCTTAATAGCCATATTTATATTTAATTCTATTTTATCTGCGGATTGATAAATTTTTCTCTTATATTCTTCTTTATCTAAACCTTTAATTTTATTCAATAATTGTGCGGCCTGTACAATTAATATAGGATAACCACTAAAGGCAGTAATTAAAAATTCGATATCTTTATCATCATAACTATCAAGTAAATTTTTTGCTAACGTAATTGTGTTCTCTCTATCAAATAAACTCATTTCTAAGGCATTGGCATTTGGCAAATGCCCGCTTTCTTGGGAACAAAACATAATATCTCCGTTATGCTCCCACTCTATTATATCTTTAACTTTCTTATTCTCTCCAATTTTCAAGTTATCAAATATTAATAACCATTTACCTTTATGTGCTAAATATTCTAATACGCCTTTCTTAGCATCTCTCGCTTCTTCAACTATATTAGCTTTCAATATTTGATTAAGTTGTTTGGCTAATTTAACAAATTCCTCATTTAAATTCAAATTGCAATCAAAAAACCAAATAATATTGTAATTATCCTTATGTTCATAAGCATATGCCCTAGCAAACTGGGTTTTTCCTATACCACTAGTCCCAATAATACTCACTTGTCTATATTTATTTAGATATTCTCTAGCTTCTTTAAGCTGTTTTTGGTGATTAACAAAATAACTTACTGGAACGATTAAGTTAGTTATTTTTTCTTTTCCAAAAGAACTACTGTGCATAGATAATAATAATATTAATAATAGACTTCCTGCATAAGTTAATCTAAAGGGTAATTTTATAGCTGAAACTCGCCTCTGCTTGACAGGTGCCTCTATGTATGCTCTAGTAGCATGGTTCGTTTCTTCTACAAATTCCAAAGGGTTGTGGGACTTATACAGGAAGTGTAATATAATGGAATATTTCCAGGAATTAAGTTTAAAAGCGTGCGGCAGGCCGAGCTCAGTATAATATATAAATAAACGCCCCCTTGCCATGCGTAAGAACCAGATTATATAATCAACTGACGAGAAGTTCGTGACATCGTCACTCAATGCTTGCCTATTATATATAGGCGTCGCTCCATCGCTCCTAGCACCAAATTCTCCTGAATTGATTATAGAAACAAAATTATATAAATAGCTAGTCATTATTTTTTTTAGGGAAAGAGTTTAATAAAATCACATTATTTTCTATTTTTACAAGTTTATTATTATTTTGCTGCTTGTGGCGCTTTATTTCAATGGTATTATATTTATTACGCTCTATTTTTAAATTAAACCCATTAGTTTTTAGTACATTAAATACCTGTATAAGATTAAGCACAAAGGGATTAGCATGAGTTTTAAAAAATTGAGAAGACAACTTAAATAATTCTTTTTCTGAAATTATAGCCTCGCCATCATATTCAAAATTCAGCTCTATTTCATCTTTTGCTCCACCAATGGTTAATTTAATATTATATATATTACCTGCAGATTGTTTTTTAAGCAAGAAAAATAAATAGCTAATTATGCTATAAATAATTTGGTGGAGTGCGGCACTAGACGAAAAGTTTATCTCCTTAATATCACTTGTGATTTCAATCAGGATATTATCATCTTCTTGTTCGAATCTATTTTTAAATAAACAAATTAATTGGTTAATATTCACTTCTTCCATTTGGTCTGCTTGATATAACACTATAGAACAAGGCACGGCATCATTAAGCTTTTTTAACTTTGAATTTTTACTTTTACTTTCTGCAATATTAAATACATCGTTAATGAACGCTATTTGATTAGCTTGTTGAGCAAAGAGGTAGTTTATTTCTAAATCTTTTTGTTTGTTAAAATCATTCTCCCATATCTTTTTCATTAAAGTCGCTTTGCAATTTTTTAATTCTTGCTGATACATTTTTGTTACATAGGCTAACTGTGATTCATATTTTTTATGATAATATAGTGCATAGTTATTTTGGAAATAGCGTAGTGATTTATACAACACAACATATATTAGCAGTATATTAGCGGCGAAGAAGATTATTAATATCCAAAAGGGTTCTTTAATACCTTCCTCTATTTTATTCCATACCTGATTATCAATAGCTAAACTAATGCTAATTTGAGTGAAATCATTAATGTTATAGCCCTTCTCTAATTGATAAGCTTGGGTTGTAGTGTTTTGAATTTTAGTATTGGAATACAATAATTTTTTATTTAGCTCTATTTTATAATAAATAAATTCTGGAATATGCTGATTTAGTAAGGTCCCGAAACGGAAAAGGTTATAACTAAAACATTTTCCTGCATTACATATTTCAATATCACTTCCAGTGCTATTGAAGATATTTTTACTGCCCGCATTAGCAGGTAACTGATGCGCTATCACCGCTATTTTGTTTAAGCTTAATTCTATTAATTGGTGATAGTATTTCTCTAAAATTTGTATTTTTTCTATTTTACTTTTTTTATTATAATATTGATGTAAAAAAATTATTAAAATAAAATAAAATATAAATATTAAGAAAATTAACTTAATAAAATTCTGCTTCAATTTAGTCGGATAATTTGAATATTGTTCTGTCATAATAAATAAAAAAAAGTAATATAATAATATATTTATCCTCTAGCTTCTATATCTCTAGCTTCTGTGACGGTTTCTATGTAATGAGTAGATTTATAGGCATTTTTGCTCACAGAACCTAGGATGAGATAAAATTATAATCATAGATATCAAGGTGTACTATAAGTTTTTTAAAACCTTTTAAATTTTTTTATTTATTGCTAGGGATGGAAGTATAGCTAAAGTGATTGACGCATTAGGCTGCTTTGGCAGCTTGTATTGAGCAAGAATTTTAAGAAGATGCTTCGCTCTAAACTGCAATAGACCTCTTGCATAACCTAAAGATAATTGAAGAATTTTTAGGAGAAACGAAGTCGAGTACCGCAGCGTACATAGACGTACGTGAGGAACAGAGAGGAGTTTCGACGACAAAATTACCAATTAGATTAGGTTATGCAAGAGGTCTAATGTATAGCTTATATCATTATGATACATATACTGCTCGTATCTGAAGAGTTGGTAGACGATAGAATCAACTTCAAGAAGAGCGAGGAGTGGCAAAGTTGAGCAGCGCAGCGTACTATAAAGTACGTGAGCAGCCTCGATCTTTAGGGCACAACGACGCCAATTCTTGAAGTTCCTAGAGTATACACGATAGTATGCCAAGAGCAGAGTAATGCATGCTTGAAGTACTCTGTAATCACCTTAATGGCCTATGCTATACGAGCGTATATCTTGTGCACGTTGTGGGGGAAAATCTTCATTTGACGCCAATTTTTGAGAATAAAAAAGGGTATTTAATAGATAACAGAACTTAAAAATTTACTTTAAATTTCATTATTCCGTGATGACTATAATAACGTTTATATAAATGATAATGATATTCTAAAGAAATTTGAAGATTTTTTATATGAGTAACAAGACTCGCTCCAACATTGTAGGTTGTTTTAGGAGGTTTCGATAGAATATAATTTTGTATCGGATAAAAATTTCCTACACTTATAGTTCTCGTTATTTGCTGAGCTTTAGGGTTGAAATTATATTCTATTCCCCCTTGCAAAATTAATCCCAAACTAATTGAGTCAGTAATTTTCTTTAATGGTAAAGAGAGCTTAGTGCCTATAATACCCGTCAGCATATTACGTGATTTAGAATTATGTAATAAATTAGGTAGGTTATTATGCATGTCATAAAGAGAAAAACCATACCTTAAGCCAATATTTGGTGCAAGGATTAAATTATACTTAGTAGGATATTGATAATTCAATAAAGCTTCTAGGCTATAATTAGTGACTCGGTATTTTTCAGTAAGATGGTATTGAGTGTTATTCAATAAATAGGGAGTAATATTGTTAACGTCACTACGTGACACTAATGCTAGGCCCTGTACAGTAAAGTTAGAATATAAATTTTTCTGGCCATAAATAGAGAATACATGACTTGTTGCTATTCCTCTATCCTTAACTTGATTAGTTTTACATTTAAATATGGAATGTATGTTGCTATATGCTATACCTATCAGATTATTGTTAATTTCGGCGTCAAAGCCAATATTTCCACCACGATTATGGCCAGTGTAACCAGCAGCATTATCTACTAATCTTTGTTTAATAAATCCATATAATCCACTTATCCATATTCCTCTTTGGATATTATCATTCTCCTCACCCGCCGAAAGAATTGTTTTAATAGGAAAAACAGAGACCCCAGTAAAGCGGTTATTAATAAAAAATCTGATAATATTCACAATGTCTGTAAAATAATAATTTGGTATTATTTTAGGAGGAGGTGGACCGCCCCCGTCCCCTGGCCCTATAGTAGCTGGTGATGGAGCTCCCGCTCCTGACGCTCCTGTAGGTAAAGGTGGCGGAGATGCAGGCCATTCTTGCGGAGGTGTTGGCTCCCCACCTCCTGGCACTGGAAGAGGAGCAGGTGGAGCGTCGTCTCCTGAAGGGGCTAGAGGTAAAGGCGGTCGTGGCGCTGGCCCTTCTTGAGGAGGCGGCAGGTGCTCATCTTCTAATGTTGTAGGAGAAGTTGGCGGAGTGCCACCTGCTGATATTTCTTGAGATAAAGGCGGCGTGGGAGTGGTCCTTTCTTGAAAGAGCGGAATAATTTCTGCTCCAGATCTTTCTTCTCCTAAGTTTTCTCGGCCTGGGGGTACCAGATCTGCTTGCTCTGAAGATGCTTCGGGTATTCTTGGCGCTTCTTTTTCTATTATTAGCGTGGTAGGATGTGAAATCCCTCCCCCTGCGCCTAGTAGCGGCATTTGGCCAATAGGATCATCAGACAAATTTCTCTTAGCTCTCTTGCCGGGCGGCTCTCTACCTTCTAATTCCAATGGTGATATTACATTCGGGGTACCTTCAAGTATTCTTGCCTCCCTTTCAGGAAAATTGCTATCTAACCCTTGAATTTGAAGCGGCGGTGAAAATGACTCATCCCAATCTATAGGGATAGGTGAATTTTCTTTGGATGAGTTATCCTGATCTGGATCTATCTCGTCTTGATACCCTGAATCGTTCATAATAGTGGAGTTGTCATGAGAGGAGGTAGAACTATTTCGTCTTGAGCCATGATGACTTTCAATAGGTAAGGAGCGCTCTATGGAGAAAATGTCTCTATCTTGAGAGGAGTGAGGTGTACTAGAAGGGCGTTCTATTAACAGTGTAGGCGCGGCTTCTAAGAATTCGCCAAACCCTTGATCCTCATCTGCTGCCTTTTTTTGAGGGATATCTTTACTATTTTGACTGGCTGGGCTTACTAAATCTAGATTATTAGGAGACAAAATGGGAGCAATAGTTACGGGTTCTTTCCTGCCAGAGAGAGATTTGACCATATTCGGTTTTACAACTTCTTCTGTGCCCTTGTTAACAGGTACATGACTATAATCCCCTGCGGGAGTTCGTTCTAAGCCAGGTAAAGATGTAGACCTTTTTAGGGGAACTTGCAGCGCTCCGTCGTACGAATTATCCCAATCTGGTGAAGGTAGTGAAGTAGTGGGAGTTGAATCCCAATCCCACTCTTGTAGGTCGTCAGGCCAAGTATTAATACGCAAATCCTGCTGGTTATCCTCCTGATCTTTATCCCATAACTCTATTTCTTTATTACATTCCTCTATTTCTTTCTCAACTAGTTTTGAGCCTTTATCAATCTCACTCTGTAGTAGCTCTATTTCTTTTGTCGCATTTTCTGAGGCAATATCTTGGATGCTACTTTCTTGACGTGTTGATTCCGCATTTTTTATGAGTTCTGTTGTGAGTGTTGTTGAGTGAGTATCCAAGGAGGGCGGCGGCGGGCGGGTCTCATCAGGCTCGAAGCTGTATTTCCGGCCAAAAGAAGTAACCTTAGGCGACGTGGAAGCCGGGGGAACAGATATAGTGCTTGAAGAAGGTAAGCCATCGTCCTCCTTCCCAGCTTTTGCTGGATATGTTATTATAGTTGCTAAACCAATACTTACACAAATTAATAGGGCGTATTTAAAAAAAGTAAGTATTGTGAGCATATGGCTCATAAACTTCTCATATTAGTTAGTAATAGTTTAAACTCATTTTCAAATCCAACTCGAGGGATCACTCGAGTATAAGTCAGCAAGGAACATAGTACATTGATAAAAATTTGCGCTTAAGCTGCTCCGCGCCGCTTAATCCCTTGAACTCCTATTACTTTTTGAAGATAACCTGGTATACTCTTCACCTTTCAAGAGTTGTTTTTTCATTTTATCAAAGTTTCGCGTGCTCACGTACTGTTGTACGCTCCGTGCGCTCGCCATTCGCAATAAAATCCAATTCTTGAAGTACGAGCAGTATATATGAAAAGGACTTAATAACTTCTTATCAGTATTATGCTTATTGATGGTTGAATTTTCTTACCTCTTGCCTTAATATCATCTCTATATTTCAATGTGTAATTCATATAGTAACCTTTAACTTATACTTGACAATAATTTCTTTGTCAATCTACCTGAGTAAAAATACTGCCACCATATTAGTACTTATAGTTAATACAGTTGCTAAGTGTTACTATTTTGTTATCACCAAGAATTAGAAATTCTTCGATTCTTTTCTACTATTTGCAATAGAAGCTAAATTGTTATATAAACAGAAGGTAACTTGACGTTTATTTGTGTTATTTCGCATTTAACCCCCAATTTATACCGGGTTATAGTCAATTCAGGAGAATTTGGTGTTAGGAGTGATGGTAGAGCCTATATATAATAGGTAAGCATTGAGTGACGATGTCACCAACTTCTCATCAATTGACTATAGTGATTAAACTCAATGAATAAGGTATACTCGAAGGGATGTATACTCTTTTGTTCTTCAAAGTTGGCTACGAAAATGTTATAATTTTGTTCCTAATATACCAATGTACGCTGCAGGGGAGACGTATAGCCAAAGTGATTTAGCTGGTGACACTTGAATTTGCAAGATTCGGTTGTGCTCACGTATTCTCTATAACGATACGCTGCGCAACCTTCCCTTTAAATTCAAGTGTCACCAGCTAAATCACTTTGGCTATATTGCATGGTGTAATTCTTCAAATCATTTGAGTATACTGCTCGTACTTCAAGAATTGGATTGTATTTTAAATGGCGAGCGTGCGCAGCGTACATGCCAGTACGTGAGCCCATGATAAAATAAAAAAACAATTTGTGAAAGAAGAGTAGTATATAACAATTTAATATTGAATTTAGGGCTCTACAGCTTAGTGAAATTTTTTAAAATAAAATAAATAGAGAGAGATGCCAACAGTCGATATAGATATATTAGGGGAAATAGTGGAAATATGTGCTTTAGAGGATAGCTTAAAAAAGCATAAACTAATAGGAGAGGCGCAAGAATTAACCCCAGCCCTTCTGAATCTATCTGTTGAATTGCAAAAAGCAATTTTACCTGATGAAAAAATTGAAATAGTTAAAAAACAACTAACGAACATCACAGATATTATAGATCAAACTATTGGAATAAGATATCAATTTTCTGGCAAATTGGACGTTTTAGAACGAGCAAAAATTAGTTTGGAATTAGAAGAAATAAAACCAGCGGCTGTGATAGTAGATCCAGAGATTTCAACCCGCAAAATAGCAAGCTATGATAGGAAAATTGGGGAAATTGAAGCAGAGATAAATTTATGCCAAGATTCGATTGGGGATTGTGAAAATATACTTTTCAATAGCCAACAAGGCCAGGTCTTATTAGAAAGGGACCTTGATAGTAAGAAAACTCAGCTAGCAAAAGCAGAAAAGGATTTAGAAGCATCATATCAACTTAATTACTACGAATTAGCAAACCTAAATTCTAAGCATGATGAAGCGTTATTTTTTCTGCAACAGGAAGCAAAAAGTAAATTTGTTGCGGCATTAGAGCATAATAAGGAAGTGATACAAGAGAAGTTAAGGAAGTTGGAGGAGGAGCAAGATGGTTTTGAGAAATTATTAGAAAAACAACGTCAAGAGCATATGATCCTACAACAGATACAAAATGGAGCGAAACGTCTTAGCGAGGATCTGCAGTTAAAGTTAGATCAAGCTGGCGGAATAATGGAGGCATTAAATGTTTATGATGAGCAGATTAATAATTTGCAATATACTATGGAAGAATTAGATAAGAAAATTGGGGATGTTACGTTAGAAGAGTTAGAAGTTACCAAAAATTTAGATAATATTGATTCTATAGTAGAGAATAATTATTTATCTGATCCAGAAATAGAGGCGCAATGGCAAGCAAAGAAACAGGAATTAGAGAGAATAAGAAACAGGATAATAGTAGAGAGAGACGCAGAAATGCAAGAAGCTAAGAATGCTATCTGGGAGCAGCAAAAGGGAATACCAACAATTCAACAGAAAATTTGTAATAATGAGGCAGATATTAAGGAAGGTGAATTAAATTTAGAACATTTTAGGGAAAAATTAAGAGAATTAGAGAAGGAAAAACAAGAGGTTTTGCAGAAAAAAGCATTATTAAAGGAGCAGCTCAAAGAGGAAAAGGAAGCAAATAGGGCATTAGATACATCTGATGACAGTAATCTTTCCCTTACAGCGTTAAATAAAGAGATATATAAGCTGCGCGATAATATTGAGCATATTGAAGAAATGGTGTGCAAGCAGGGTGCTTTGCTACAGCGACTAGAGGGACTATTAGATAAATTAAGTTTATCTAAAAGAGAGATGGAAACTGACGAACAAAATCCCTATATGACCCCATCCATATCAAGAAGCAGTCCATTAGAGGAGGAAGTGTCTTTAAAAGAACTGGCCGAAGCCAAAGCTGCTATATTTAACGTAGAGAATAATAATAGTAAGACAGAGACTCTCAGGGATATTATAGCAGCCGATGAAGGATTTGAAAGTGATATAGGGGGGAAAGAAGGAACGCGAAAGCAAGATACTCTATTACTTGATGGAAACTTTAGTAGTGATGAACAGGAAGAAGATATAGGGGCTCAGGATATAGATGAGCAAGATATAGAGGAGCAGAAGAGAGACGAGCAGAATATAGACGAACAGGAGAGAGATGAAAGTGACTATTTATCAGACCTCTTGCGCAATGCTACTTCTGCTGGGAATTTATATGACGAATCTATAGTCAATTCAGGAGAATTTGGTGCTAGGAGCGATGGAGCGACGCTATATAATAGGCAAGCATTGAGTGACGATGTCACCAACTTCTCATCAATTGACTATAGCCTCAAATCCTCGCCTACACTGGAGTATCCCGCAGTTTGGTCCTCCAAGTCTCCTGCAAATTACCAGCTCGATGCGAGCTATGAAAGAGGTCTAATGAATAGCACTTTAGTAGCAGAAGAAGCTACAGATCAGAATCTAGGGGAGGAGGTACTTATCTTAAGCGATAGAGCTACTCCTGTAGATGATGCTAAAACGTACGAAGATGCTGAGCCCCCGCCTAAATTGTTAGTAGGTGAGGAAGATTACGATCCAAGAGCAGTCATAATACCTGATGAAGGATTTGAAAGTGATATAGGAGGGAAAGAAGGAATACGAAAGCAAGATACTCTGTTACTGGATGATCACCTTAGCAGTAATGATGAACAGGAAGAGAATATAGACGAGCAGAGTATAGATGAGCAGAGTATAGATGAGCAGAGTATAGATGAGCAGAGTATAGATGAGCAGAGTATAGATGAGCAGAGTATAGATGAGCAGAGTATAGATGAGCAGAGTATAGATGAGCAGAATATAGATGAGCAGAATATAGATGAGCAGAATATAGATGAGCAGAATATAGATGAAAGTGATGATTTAAGGGATAGCACTTTAATAGCAGAAGAAGCTGCAGATCAGGATCTAGGGGATGAGGTGGGAGCAATAAATAGCCCTAGTAGCCTTGAGCAATATCCAAATATTGTAAAGGAAGAAGTAGTGGGGGTAAAAGATAATACTGCTCAGATAGTTCATTCTGTAGCAATAGCGCCAGCAGAAGAATTAACGGTAGAAGTAGAGCCTAAAGTAGAGGTGGATCTAGTAGCAATAGAACCTACTCTTCCCGAGGTAGTATACTCGGATGATTCTATGCATCGGAGCGTACAACCCGAGATGAGTACAGGAAGGAGTAAGAGAATAAAGAGAGACCTGAATGCTCCAGAGTTTTATGAAGACAATTCTGCAAATCATGAAAATCTAGCGTCCAATATTGCGATGGATATAATAGTGGTACCTACAAATGAGCCTGTAAATCTAGTGAGGGAAGGGGCAGAACCGGTACCCTTCAAGCGATCTCCTTCCTCTTTAGTTGCGGCTAGAGACTTGGCATCAGAGCGCACGCCTGTCAGCGCAGAAACCACATCCCCTCCTCTATCTCAATATAGGGCACAAATAAATCCTCCAAGCAAGATGGTGACTTTATATTACTCTGCTACTAAAATAGATGAAATTACAAATAGGGGAGAAAGCTCAAATAGCTTAGGAGTAGTTAATGGTTTACTTAAAATAATGGCTCCCAACCGCGATAATGAGGCAAATGGGAGTGTTACTAAAACAAATCTTCGGGCTCCCGAAGATAAAATTCCAATGTCTAAAATTAATCCGCCAATTTTTGCTAATAATCATCTCAATGAAAATGGGGCTATTAGTAATAAGCAATTAAACGGTAACCAAATTATACAAAATAATATGGCCACCCCTTTAATTAATAATACTTTCCCGTTAGGGGGGCAAGTAGACTTCTTATTGCCAATACTACCTTTTATTTTTATGCAAACTCATAAAGATAAATGGATTAATAGAATGAATAGGAGAAAACACAAAAATATAATTTTAACTACACGCCACTCAATTTCCATTTCTGGCTAGATTCTGTGAACAGGTGATTTTGTTGAATAGACTGATTAAAAATCCTCCTGCTATAATTATGACAGATAACCACAAAAAGCCCATCAAAGGCTTATAGTATATTTTTGCATGAATTGTTTCCTCATCAATTTTATTTAAAACTGCATATAGATCGTAGGTTAAATATGAATATATATTACTTTCTTGAGATAATTGCTGTTCTATTATATAGAACCTATTTTCAGGCTTTAATATAGTAAGATGATTTTGCTTATCCTGGAGCCAGAATTCTGCAATTTGACGATAGTAGTTTTGGGTAGCTGAATATCTGATACTTTTAAGGGTAGCTTTGAAATCTTCTGTAGTGATATTATCCCCAACTTTCCCTATAAAATTTAATTCGCTTTGTAATAATGCGTTTAGGGTAATAGATAAAGCCAGCAGCCCAAAGCCAAAATGCCCTAATATCATAGAAGGGTTCATTACTTTGTTATTATTGAACATTCTCTCTACGCAAGAGCTTGCCGATTCTAACATTAGAAAAAGAGAAAATAGGATGATAGTTCCTGAAATAAAACTGCATGAAATTTTTTGGGAAGTAAGGATAGTTATAATTAATGAGCTTACGAATAATAACAGGCTTTTTTTATTAGACCTCTTTCCAAACTCTACTCCTACTGGTAATTTTGTCGTTGACACTTGTCTCCGCTCCTCAGCTGCGTCTATGTACGCAGCTCGACTCGACTTCGCTTCTGAAAATTCTGAAGGCTGTGGCTTAGGCAGAAAATCTATTTTAGTAGTTGAAGCTATTTTAGTAGTTGAGGCAATAGCTGCTAGTAAAATTGTGGGAATAATAAAGATGATAAAGTTATTAATAAAAAAACTTTCTCCTATACTAATGGATTGATTATATAAGATAGAGTAAGCTACCGGATAGATAGTAGCATATAATAAAATGCTCAGAGCTATTAAAAAACAACTACCCCCTATTATCATAAGTTTTTCAAGAATAGGGGTGGGGGCGAGCAGAGGGGGGATAGGAATATTCTTATTTTTTATAATCAATATTAAGCTTGATAGAGCAATAATAGTAAATATCACTAACATATATATTGCTCGCTCTTGCGATAAGGCAAAAGAATGAATTGAGGTGATTAGACCTGAGCGTACTAAAAAAGTACTAAATATGGCAATTAAAAAGGTAATAATGGATAGGTAGATGGTCCAATTAAACATTCGTCCAGATTGAAGGGTTACTTTAGATGAATGATATAATACAATGCCTGATAACCAGGGGAGTAGAGAGATATTTTCTACGGGATCAAAAAACCAAAAT
This sequence comes from Candidatus Tisiphia endosymbiont of Beris chalybata, assembly GCF_964026555.1. Taxonomy (NCBI): domain Bacteria; kingdom Pseudomonadati; phylum Pseudomonadota; class Alphaproteobacteria; order Rickettsiales; family Rickettsiaceae; genus Candidatus Tisiphia; species Candidatus Tisiphia endosymbiont of Beris chalybata. The sequence goes on from NZ_OZ032159.1 coordinate 1,460,704, forward strand.
CCCCCCCATCCTAGCTCCCGGTAAGCCCACCATGAGCCTAAAGCTATTCCTAAAGTCAAAAATAATATCCCTAAATTTGCGAATAGTTTAATGATTTTTAAATGAGGTAAAACAGTAGGAGAGAGAAGCAAAATAATACAGGCCGAGCTAAAAGGGGCAACATAACTAACATACCCTAAATATAATATAGGAGGGTGGATTAGTAGCGCGATGTCCTGAAGCATAGGGTTTAAGCCTAGGCCTTGGGGGGGGTGAAAAGATAGGCTATTAAATGGATTGGAGGTAAAATAAATGAAAAGCCCAAACATTAGCTGTATTAATGAGAGAATAATTATGGATATGCTGATTTCATCGCCCCTCTTTATCCCTTTGGTAAAATTGAGAAGGAAAATATAAATTACACTAATGACCTGCAACAGGCATAACCATAGCAGAATAGACCCTTCATGGCTTGCCCAACTGGCAGCAATTTTAAATATTAAGGGTTTTAAAGTACTGGAGTTGAGAAAAACATTTTGAATAGAAAAGTCTGATATGATAAAGCCATAGACTAATGCGGCAAATCCTAACAACCCAAATAACGCACTGCAATAAAAAAAGGCAATGGTTAAATTTTTATTATTAAATGCACTAGACCTCTTCGGACACTTTACTTCTGCTGGTAATTTGTACGTCGAATCTAGGCTCGAATCCTCACGTACATTTAAGTACGCTGCGGTTCGGGGCGAAGAGTCTCCTTCAAATCCCCTACCAGAAGCGAGTTTCGAAAGAAGTCTACTATTTACAATCTTTAAGTATCGTTCTTGAAAGTAAATATCACATAATGCCATAGTAATGGCTAGGGCACTGAACATTATTGCAGATATTTGGCAGAACTGGCCAATATTACTGATCATTTGCAACTTCTATAGGAGGGAGCACAGTTACTTTAACGCTATTAATTCTATTACCTACTTTTTTACTGACTACTATATCTAAATTAAATATTTTAAGAGACTCCCCTTGATTTGGGATACGTTTAAGAGTATGAATAATCACCCCTGCTATTGTAGTAGCATTTTCATCTGATATATTCCAATTTAATTCTCTATTAACATCTCGGATAGTAGCAGATCCATCAATTATAAATTCTGTTTCTGATAATTTCATGATTATATTAATAGGGTAATCATGTTCATCAATAATCGGCCCCACAATTTCCTCTAAAATATCTTCTAAAGTAATAATACCTTGTAAATCCCCATATTCGTCAACTACGCAAGCAAAATGATTTTTCTTTTCGCGGAAAGCATTAAGTTGATGGGTTACTAATGCGTTGTCAGGTATAAACCAGGGCATGTTGATTAAGGTAGTAATATTAATTTTTGTTGTATCATTATTATGTTCATATAGCACTCTAAAAAGATCACGGGTATGTAACACGCCAATTATATTATCTTGGCTGTCTTGCCATAAAGGTATTCTAGTATGAGGGCAAGATAGGGCCCGCTTTACTATTTCATCTTTAGGTAAGTCTATATTGATCGCTACTATATTACTTCTATGAATCATAATTTCTGAGACGGTCATTTGCCTAATGTCTAATATCCCACCTAACATATCGCGGTCCGCTTTATAAACATTCCCTTCCTGGTGGTAATGTTCAATCACTCCCCGGACTTCTTCAGCTCCTGAGATCTTTTGATGTAAATTAATGCGAAAAATAAAACAAAATAATTGAATTATAGTGGTAAAAGCCGAATTAATTGGCTTAAATAACTTAAGCATCGATAGGATAATAGGCGAGGCAACTAAAGCTAATTGTTCTGCTTTGGCTACGGCAATAGCTTTGGGAATGACTTCCCCAAAAATTATGATCACAAACGCCATAACCGCGGTGGCAACGACGGTTCCGCTATCTCCTAGCCAATCTATAAACATGCTGGTGGCAATTGTGGTGCAAATAGTGTTACTAAGAGTATTGATTATTAATAAGGTACCGATTACTTTTTCTTTATTTTTCAGTACTTCTAAAGCTCCTATAGAATGTTTAATGTTTTTTAGCTTAAGTTTTTGTATTTTGCCAGGAGAAGATGCAGTAATAGCCGTTTCGGTGGCAGAAAGAATAGCAGACCATCCTATCATTATAGTGACAATGATTATTAAAAAAATCGCCATTTATCCTTTGATCTAATTGTTTGATATAAGTTGATTATATGAGTGACTATCAAATTTCTCTACTACTTTTTTTGGAAATGATGGGATATTTTGATATAATATTGGAGCTGCGGTTTATATTAAAATTTATAGCCGCCCCTGTAGCGGCAGGTAGCCTAATTGCTCAGAGCAAAAGTTTGGGATTTAAACTTATCCCAAACTTAGATATCGATATGCTATGGCTGTACTTATAATGGTAAAGCATTTTTAAGGTGCAGGGTGAACTATGTACTTATATATTGTGTTTGTTTAAGTGCCCTTGTCTCAAGTAATTAAAGAACATACTTATCACAATAGGCAAAGTATAAGTATATGTTTAATTAAGGTCACTACTAGACTGATTACCTCCATGGCCTATTAACTCAGCAGAATGATTTTGATATTGACTCTCTGCGGGGTTATCTGAGTTTTCCATTCGGGTTGTATATATATTATATGTCTCACTCTCAATATCAGAAATCCGATCTTTGAATCGCTTTTCCACATCCTCTATTTTTTGTCCTAAAGTTTCCATCTTTAAAGCTATGGTTTCTAGGTTATTTGTTAAATAGTCCTGCAGCTTTTGGGTATGCCGGTCTATGGTAGTAGAGATAAAAGAATTATTCGGTTTTATATTTGTTATCATATCCTACCTATTTTTTGTTAATTAATCAGTTAACTTTTTGCTAATAAAAACCGCTTTTTTCACTATCGATTGTATTAATCTAAAATAAAAAGATGGTTTTTGCTTAACTGTAGATTAAGATATTAACTATTAGTTAATATCTTAATCTAGTTTAATATAATATGATAATTAAAAAGGTCAACTGCTTTATGAAAAAAAATTAATATAATAGATTATAATTGTTAATTTTTATTTCTAATCCTTGTTTACGTGAAGGGGGCTGATTCAGAAAATCTATTATGCCAGTTCCTGATCAATGTATTACAACCCAGCCTTCCGCAATACCGTTGGAGTCTTCTCCTATCCCATTCACATATTCTCCGCTCTCAGCCACATAGCTTGAGGCAAAAATATCCATGCTTACATTCTCCTCCTCTCGCGTAATGATGTCATACTCTTCTGAGTGCCGATCAGCATCAAGTGGGGAAATGCTCTCTATACTTTCCTCGGGAGTAGAAGAAGCGGGGACGATTGCTAAGTTGTGGTTGTAGTCTGGGTTTTCTGTATTATCCTCTTCCACTGTATTAGAAAGGGATAGTAGTTTCAAGGAAGCGAGCGCACAATTCATAGCACTTAAATCCCACTCCTGCATCTCAACCTGCATAACTCCTTCCTTCACGACAGAAGAGAGGAAGAATTTTTCTATTATATTTTTAGGATCTGTATTAGATGGCTCCCTAAAACGTAGTACGTTGTAGGCAGCATAGACAAATAAGCCCATACTGTCTCTATCTCCCCCGATAGAGACAGTGACTACATTTTCGGAATCACGGTCAGCACCAGCGTCACTGCCTTCGCTATCATTCTTACTATCAGCATCAGATTGTGTAGGGGTTAGCCACCCTTGTACCGCAGATACTACTTTTGGCCAGACATAATCCACAAGCTTCGATAACAGCACTCCTAGTGCTATATATGGAATTTGTGCACCCCATGAGTTCTCATGTTCTTTATAATAATTTGGGAATTCATCTTCCTCTCCTCTCTGAACATCATAATAATTGCTTAAAGCAACATTTGTTAGAGCTGTATCACATTGGCCATCTAGGCGCTCATATAGTACAATTTCATTTTTCATATCTTTCCTATTTGTTGTTAATTAATGGGTTAATTCTTTCCTAGTCCCAGCTACAGTTTTTCTTTATATAGTTCTGAACTTAGAAAATTGCAGCTTGCTAGTAGGTTTTGTGAAGGTTTCTATCTAATGGTTGATTTCGTCGTTATTTTCGTGCTCGAATCCTCACATACACTCTAGTACGCTTGCGGTTCTGTGAGCAAAAATGCCTATAAATCTCATTACATAGAAGCCTTCACAAACCCTAGCAAGGATCGATTAAGATTATTAATATAATAGTTAAAATATTAAATTATATTAATCTACTGTAAGGTATAGATAATAAAAAAAATAAATCAAGTATTTTTAACGCCATGTTCGACTTTTTTTTAAGATTGACAAAAGAATAGGATAGCCTAATAAGGTCATAGTTCAATTATCGAGAAAGAAGCTATGACCCTAGAAGAGTTTATCATTACTGTGTATTGTTTCATAGAAGAAAAAATGACTATAATAACCAAAAATATCAAAGTAAGGAAAGCAGGATTTCCACCTTGCTTAAGTGACGTGGAAGCATTAACAATGGAAGTGGTGGGAGAATTTATCGGTTTGCACCAAGACAAGCAGATATGGGAATATTTTAAACGTCATTTTCAAGAATGGTTTCCCAATCTAAAGAGTAGACCGTCTTATGTGAAGCAATGTAGCGGTCTTTTATCTATTAAGAACATGCTGCTTGCCGACTTGTTTAAGAGTGCAAGCAAATCAGATCTGCATATGATAGATGGGGTACCGATTCCTGTAATAAATTTGGCCCGAGCAACGAGAGGGCGATGTTTTAAGGAATACGCTGACTATGGGTACTGCGCTTCGAAAGATAGCTATTATTACGGTTTTCTAGGACACGTATTAATTAATGAAGAAGGTCGAATAGCTGGATTCATGATAACTCCTGCTAATGGGTCTGAACGTGAAGCTCTGCAAGTAATGTCTCCTAATATTAGTGGCATGGTACTGGGCGATAAAGGCTATCTTGGTCAGGATTTAAAAGATGAGTTGGCCACCAAAAACATTGATTTACAAACACCTTTAAAAAAGAATATGAAGGATAATAGATCCAAGAATTTCCTTAAATGGATTACTGCTACTCGTCGTTTAATTGAAACTGTTATTGGTCAGCTTACAGAACGTTTTGCTATTAATGCTATCAGAGTTAAGAGTTACTGGCATCTACAATCTCGCATCGCTAGAAAATTACTTGCTCATACTATTGCTACATTTTTGACAAAGTCTTTAAAACTTGTGCCAACACAACTCGAAAAATTAGTTACCTGCTAAAAAAAAGTCGAACATGGCGTATTTTTAGGAATATTATAATATTAAAGTGCTTTTCCTTAGGTCGCCGCGATAGGGATGCCTATAACGCTTGAGTGATAAAAATCTAATAGACTTCCTTCATAAGTTCGATCTAGTGGGTGATTTTGTAGTCAAAACTTGCCTACGCTCCTCATGTACATTTGAGTACATTATGGTGCTCAGCTTCGTTTTTCCTAAAAATCCCTTAACTATTTTTGGCTTATGAAGGAAGTCTAATAAGTCAGTGGAAAAAACACTTGATTTATCTTTATTTCTCTCTATACCTTACAAGCGGTTAATAAGCATTAATATTTTAATATTTATAGAACTATTTAACCAACAACGGCTGTAATGCTTTAGGGATACAAAATAAACTTAGCAAATGTAAGCTTTTGTTAAATAAAAAGAATTATTAATTAAAAAAGGACAGAGTAGTATGAGATTACCAGATAGAGAGTTATCACAAAGCCAGGACATAAGGAGAGAGCAAATGAATAAAAGAGAAGAGGGGATAAATAGTTTGATGCGCGCTAAATTTCAAGTGCAGCAGGCCTGTGCTAAATTCTCACAATGGGGTTCGCCTCCTTGGGGATTTATGCCGGATATTTGCCAAAAATTTTTCCTAGCCAATGGTAAAAATCTATGGGAGGAGTTAGGTAAGCCGATGTCCAGTTATCAGAATTGTCCAGCAACAATATTTTGTGATGACGTGATAAAAATAATTGATAAGCATATAAGCTGTGAGCACGAGTGGCAGAATCGGGATAGGTGGGTCTTTCACAATGAGGGATATAAGGTGGAGAAAAGTGGTGGAAAATTTACAATATTGCACAAAGAACCCTCTACTCATTTATCCCAAGTAACATCCGTTTCTAGTAGCCCTACCAAAGCAATGCTTCCAGATAAATCGGCGTCAATAAAGGCAGGTAAGATATCTATTGAACCAGGGGATATAGATGTTAGTGATGGTTCTTGGAATGTTCTTCTTCCCTCTGATGCTATACGGCCCGTTTATGAAAAGCCTGTCTTGGCTGTTCCTAGTGAGACAACCACATTAAGTGCTACCAGTAGCTCTGCTACTACAGTTTTGCTTCCTACTACAAGTTCTACTGCAGCTACTACCCCAGGACTTACCGCTACTATTCCTACTACCTCTACTAGTGAGCCCAGTACTTCTACTACTCCTCTTCGTATCACCGCGAGACATCGTACCACTGCTAAAGCTACCTCGAGACCGAACACCAAATCCGAAACGAACCCACCTACTACGCTACAAATGGTGCAAGATGATTTTGCCCTAATAATAGAGGACTTAGCGAAGAAAACTTCTACCCAAAACTCTGCCGTTTTAGGAGCTATAAATTTTGTGAGTACGCTCATAGGAGCAGTTACGTCCGTCCTCCCTAAAAGTACAACTCCTGGAATAGGATATTCAAAAGTCCTAGGGCTAACAAGCGCTGAGGTTACAACTCCGGGATTTAGCGCAAATGGGACAGCAAATGAGGGGGGGGGTAACGATATAGTATACCCGAAAGATCACCCAATATTTGGGCTGCGACTTCCGGGTAATGGCAGCGATATAACAGTAGGGGGAGTGTTGAATCACACTATCGATGAGTTTAGAAAAATTATAACCCAGGATAATAGTAATAAACCTCTGAGTCCTGCGCAGTTAAGTTGGATAATAGCAGCATGCGTAGGAGGAGCATTACTGTTAATTTCTGGTGGTAGTTATATAATATATAGATATTGTTGTAAGCCAGCGGGGGGGGAATATAATGTGAGGGAAGCGGATCAGGAACGTTCACTGGATATAGGCAACGAAGCACCAGGAGCTGACTTACTAGCCGAAGCAAATGAGGTAGACGGCGTTGTGGTTACAAACGAAAATGATGCTTTAATAGAGTCAGCAGAAGTCCCACTAAGGTCAAATGCTAACCTTCTCTCAAGCCTCTTACCAGAGCCTAACGACAGTCTTTCACCGACGAATTCACTGCAAATACCGACCTCAGAAAGCAAGGCGTTGCTGCGAAAGAATTCTGAAACGCAGGAAAATTCTAATGTCTCACCAAAGCCTTTTCCGCCGAAGTTAATACAGGAGATAACCGAGAAGATAGCCGAAAAAAAATTTCAGGACTCCCAAAAAAGTGCCACCCCTAAAAAGACAGAATCTACTATGACAGTCACTATCGAGCTAGCCGAAGTAAATAACGGCCACTCCAAGCCAGCTAGCAAGGTTCCGAATTTATACGTAAGTGGGGGCAGTCAAGAGCTTAACAGCCCTGAAGTAGGTAAAGCACCACACATACAACCAGGGACAGTTTCAAAGACAGCTCCGCCCACTCCCCCGCGTCCTAACAAGCCCCTTCCCCCTGTACCTCCCGCCTTATTAGCTCCTGCAAAGGTAGAGCCAAAACCAACGGTTAAGTTGCTCCCCCTAAATGAGGAGGCTCCCCTACAGACCATATCAAGCGAAGAAAAGGGTAATAGGGAAACTCCTCAAGACCTTAATTATTGGATTAAGGAGCTAGATCGGATTAATCAGCTAGGGGATATAGTGGACTCAACCACTGCCACCCGCTATACGCCGCCCTCACCATCCGAGGTATTCCATAATTACGGCCCTACAACGGTCGCTATGGGGGAGGATGCGCCGCTTGTAGGAGTGGCTCCAGAATCACACCATGACTTATAGGCTGAAGCTCCTCTATAATTAGAGGCTAAATTGGCCCATATTTCGTTATTATCCTACCTACTTGATACTCTTCTACAAAGAAGAGTATCCTCTTCGCCTTTCAAGAGTTGTTTTTTCATTAGACCTCTTGCATAACCTAAAGATAATTGAAGAATTTTCAGGAGAAACGAAGTCGAGTACCGCAGCGTACATAGACGTACGTGAGGAACAGAGAGGAGTTTCGACGACAAAATTACCAATTAGATTAGGTTATGCAAGAGGTCTATTTTATCAAAGTTTCGCGTGCTCACGTACTTTAGTACGCTGCGCTGCTCGACTTTGAGCCTCCTCGCTCTTCTTGAAGTTGATTCTATCGTCTACCAACTCTTCAGGTGTGAGCAGTATATATATCGAACTTCAAGGCATCAATTATTCAGCGTTGACGGTTAAAGCTAGGTTAACCTCTCCTGCCATTGAGACTACTTCACAATTTTCTGTCTCAGGCCTATTTAATACTGTTAATTCTAGTGAGCTGCTAGTATTTTCTGATGAAGGAGGTGAATTTTGATACTTTTTACACCAGGCGTCTTTACAGAATTTCCCTATTGCTCCCAATATAGCAACGCTTGCGGCTATCCCCCCTACTGCTAATACTATCTGCAGAGCCACCACAGCGTGGGGCTTATATTCAGGTCGCATCATATCTCCTTCTTGGATCATGCAGCTGTTATTCCTAATGAGCCCACTATGAATAGCTAAACTGTGGAAATCGCCATGGCCTTCATTTACTTCCTGTACTATTATTGCAGGGGAATCTTCTATTAACGTTATTGTCTCATCGACATTAGTGATATTATCGCCTAGCTCAATTATTATCTTTAATGACTTATGTAGCGCCTGATTAAAGTCTACCACACGAGTCAAGTTTTTCATTACCTTGCACAGAAATTTTGTTGCTTCCTTAATTTGAACTCCTTCTATTTTTTCTCCCTCATTACTAAGATCAATATAAGCAGTCAATGGCTTACTCTTAAGCCACTCTACTATCTTATCGCCACACTTAACGACCAGGTGTTGGTATATATTATCTAGTACAAGCTTAAATTCTTTAGGCGAAAAACGACAATCTAGAAGCCAATAATCTAAATTAAAATGCCCCCTCTCAAGTTTGCACGGATATTCCCCTATTTTAGAGAGTATTTCGGTAATATTTTTCTTTATACTACAATCTATTCTTAATACTCCTTGTGTCAAATTGATAAGATTCATTATATTAGTCCTTATTATTTATTAAAAAATTAACTGTTTGTTAAGTGAGCTATGATATAGATATTCTAAAGGTATTACAACTGAATGATTGAATATGGGGGTATAATATATAAATATAAGTAGGTGAGTTCACAATAAAATAAAAAAACAATTCGTTAACGTGAGGAATTTATATTAATTGACTCTACCGGTTTTTCAGGTGCAAACAGTATGTAATAGAGGATTTAAATTAGCTTTAGTGAATAGAGTGGTAAAATTTCTGGTAGTAATGCGGGCAACTTCGTTAAAGCCGATCCCTTTTAATTCGGCTATTTTCTCTGCTACATACTTGACAAAAGCTGGTTCATTTGGTTTCCCTCGCATAGGATTTGGGGCTAAATAAGGGGAATCGGTCTCGATTAATAGACGATCTAGGGGTATATAGCGCACTATTTCTTGCAAGTCCTGGGCATTTTTAAAAGTCACAATTCCCGCAATTGAGATATACATACCAATGTCAAGCATTTTCTTGGCAAAATATTTAGAAGCAGTAAAACAATGAATCAAGCCAGGAAAAGGAGAATTTTTCATCTCAGTGCTTAAAATATCGTTGGTATCCTCTTCCGCCTCTCTAGTATGAATTATAATTGGTAGCTGGCTAAGGCTCGCTGCCTTTATAGGTTCTATTAAAGAACTAATTTGATTAGCTTTTTCCGTTGTGTTGTAATAATAATCAAGGCCTGTCTCCCCAATTCCAATAATTTTGGGATGATGAGAGTAATTTATAATAGCTTCATAAGGAATAATTTCTTTTACTTCATTAGGATGCACTCCACAGGAAGCAAATATATTATCATATTGTTCAGCGATACTAATAATATCTGGCAACTCTTCAATAGTAGTGCAAATAGTCTGCATATATTTAACACCGTTATTTTGGGCGTTACTTAAAATTTCTGATAAATTATTTTTTAACATGTTAAGGTGACAATGAGAATCCACTAATGTAAGCTGTTGCCATTCCTGGTCTTGGTCGGGAGGTTGCTGGTTAACTGTATAAATCATGATGTTGTCTCAATTTTAGATATTACTATATTAGCAATTCTAGCTACTTCATTAAGAGGGGTATATGTATAAGGTACAAGTTTAGAGGTAGAGTTATTTAACATTTTAGCTATTCCTAATTTTACCAGCTGTTGTACGAAAGATAAATGCTTATGGGATTTAAAATTTTTAGGGCATAATATATATAATGGCTTGCCAGTAGAAGCTGCCTCACTACACATAGAAATTGAGTCAGCAGTGGCAACTATATAATCTGCCTCTGCTAGCATTCCCAGATAGGGATTGGGCGGTCCTTCTGCTTGTGTGGGGTCATAGATAATAGCAGTATGAGGTATATTATTTGTGATAATTTGTTTGACTCCCCCTGGGGTCCGTCTACTAAAACTAATAAAAAGAGTATGATGCTGGTCTTGCACAATATTAGATAATGTACTTGCAAATTCTCTAGCATTTTCAATAGTAAAATTATAATTTTTACTATTGCCTCCTATAATGACCGCAATAAATTTTCCAAGTTGCGGATATTTTTGATGTAGTGCTTTGCCGGCAGTAGCTATTTTAGCTTGAACATTATTAAGGGCGCCAGTAATTCTCAGGATATTGAGCTCATTGTTATTTATTTTATCATGGTAGGGTAAAATCACTAGCTCAAATTGCTGCAAGGGTAAATTAGGATGCATAATTTGAATGATTTTTATTTTATTACCAGATTTGCGACGTAAGTAGCTTGCTAAGCTTGCTGTTCTTCTACCGGCCGAAATGATTACATTAGGAAATTTACTGGCGTCATTCGAGTCGAATGAGCTGCTTTTAATATGAATGGGAGTAACCGCTAGTAAGCAATTTGGTAACTTAACCCAGAAATTATATTCAATAGGTTTTAATTCGTAGTTCCATCCTATGTGTTCTGCTAGGCCGATAGCTTGGTTTATGTTGCCAATTCGACTATCAGCAAGGATCCATACGGTAAGTTGCTTTTTTGGTTTATTATAAGCCATATTGTTATTTATAATTATTTTAAGCTTTTTGAATCGTTAATCCTTCAGCCTCTCTTGCTATCTTAACTGTATCATCGCTTTGGATATTACCGCCAAGAATCAGCTTAGCGAAATTATTTTGTAATTCTCGCTGGATAACTCTTTTTAAAGGCCTAGCACCAAACATTGGATCATATCCTTTATCCGCAAGGTAATCTATTGCAGATTCCTCAAATTGTAAGGTAATATTTTGTAGAGATAAAATATTTTTTAAATGATCGAGCTGGATTTTAACAATATCATGGATATTATTTCGGCTTAATTTATGAAACATAATAATCTCGTCTAGCCTATTTAAAAATTCTGGTTTAAATATTGCTCGTACATGTTCCATTATTTGTTCTTTAATTTGGCTATCTTCGTCTTCTTCTTTTTGATTAATGAGTATTTCTGCGCCAATATTAGAAGTCAGAATGATAATAGTATTTTTAAAATCAACAGTTACCCCTTGACTATCAGTTAAATGGCCTTCATCAAGTATTTGTAGCATAATATTAAAAATATCAGAATGTGCTTTTTCTACCTCATCAAATAAAATAACTTGATAAGGTCGCCTACGTACTGCCTCGGTTAACACTCCCCCTTGTTCATAACCTACATATCCTGGAGGCGCTCCAATCAAACGGGATATAGAATGTTTCTCCATATATTCTGACATGTCAATCCGTAGTAAAGCATTACGATCATCGAATAAAAAGAGTGCTAGTGCTTTAGCTAGTTCAGTTTTACCAACGCCAGTGGGACCTAGGAATAAAAATGATCCTAAAGGATGATTCACATCTTGCAGGCCAGCCCGCGCACGACGCACTGCATCGCTTATGCTTTTAATCGCTTCATCTTGCCCTATCACTGTTTCACGAATTTTATCCTCCATGTTAAGAAGTTTTTCCCGTTCACTAGAGAGCATCGCCTCAATTGGTATACCTGTGATCTTAGAAATAATGATTGCTATATCATTTTCGGATACAACTTCTTGGAAGGTGGTATGGTGCTCAATAGCCATTGCTTGTTGTAGCTTGTTAGTTAAATCAGGAATAACTCCATATTTTAACTCACTAGCCCGTGCCAGTGAGCCAGATCTTTCTGCTCTTTCTAATTCTAATCTAGCTTTTTCTAACTCTTCTTTTAGCTTTTGTTCAATTTGGATTTTGTCTTTCTCTGCTTGCCAATTAGTAGTCATATCATAAGAAAGTACTTCAAGCTTTTGTAGTTCTTCTGTTAAATTAAGAATTTTCTTTTTAGAGATGTCATCATCTTCTTTTTTTAGAGCCGTTAATTCAATTTTGATTTGAATTATTCGGCGATCAAGCTCATCTAATTCTTCTGGTTTACTAGATAATTCTATTTTTAACCTGCTACAGGCTTCATCAATTAAGTCAATTGCTTTATCTGGTAAATAACGATCAGTAATATATCTATTAGATAAAGTACTAGCCGCGACAATCGCGCTGTCAGAAATCCTTACACCATGATGTAATTCGTATTTATCTTTAATACCCCTTAAGATAGAAATCGTATCTACCACAGTTGGCTCATTAACATATACTGCTTGAAATCTCCTTGCTAGTGCCGCATCTTTTTCAATATACTTACGATATTCATCTAAAGTGGTAGCGCCAATACAATGTAGTTCTCCTCTTGCAAGCATTGGTTTAAGTAAATTTGAAGCATCCATTGCTCCCTCTGTTTTACCGGTGCCTACTAAAAGATGTAACTCATCAATGAATAAAATAATTTCTCCGCTTGAGTTCTTAATTTCACCAAGTACTGCTTTAAGTCGTTCTTCAAATTCTCCGCGGTATTTAGCTCCTGCAATTAAAGCGCCCATATCCAGCTCTATAATACGACAATTGGCTAGAGTTTCCGGAATATCATGGGCAAACATTCTTTGAGCCAGACCTTCGATTATGGCTGTTTTACCTACTCCTGGTTCTCCTATTAATACAGGGTTGTTTTTCATTCTCCTTGATAAAACCTGTATAGTCCTTCTAATTTCTTCGTCTCTACCAATTATTGGGTCTAATTTACCAAGTTCTGCTAATTCTGTTACATCTCTTCCATATTTCTTTAAAGCATCGTAACTTCCTTCTGAAGATTCACTATCCGCCTTTTTACCCTTTCGTAGAGAAAGAATAGCGGCGCTGATTTTTTGGTTCGTAATTGCATTATCTGTTAAAATTGTTCCCGCTACAGTCTTATCATACGATAAAGCTTCAAAAATTCGTTCTACAGTTATAAAATTATCCTTATGTTTTTTAGCAAGCTCAGAAGCCTTATCTAACAATTTTATTGTTTCTGAAGCGAGATATAACTGACTGCCTCCTTGTACCTGTACTTTTGGAATTTTAGCAAGTTCAATTGTCAGCAAGTTATTTAGATTATCTAAATTAACCCCTAAAGTATTAATCAGATTAATAATGACCCCGCTTTCATCTTTTAATAAAGCCTCTAGGATATGTAGAGGTAATATTTGTTGATGATCATTTTTTGCTGCTAGATTTTGGGCGTTAGAAATCACAGACTTGGCATGGGTGGTAAATTTTTCTATATTCATTTTATGACCCCATAAACTTAAAAATTCAGAAGATAATAAGTGTTATATAGTTAGAGTAATCGTATAATGCAAGATATCAATTATTTGAAATTATGTTCTGTCTCAAAGATGAAATGACCGACTAGATTGAATTATGCAAGAAGTTTATTAAAATAATCAATTACCTTGATTATTTTCCCTAAATCTTATAGAAATCTTTTTAAACCAGTTCAGGTTATAAATTATTTAAATTATTTTAGAACATAATGAATCATAACATATTTAATCTAGTAGCTGCTGTGCTGTTGTCACTTGGTATTATTGTCGGTTGGCAATATTTTTATGATAAACCAAGATTAAAAAAAATTGAACAACAAAATAAAATATACCAACAAACTCAGCAGTTAAGACAACAAGCGTTAGACCGCAATAAGATATTATCGTCTTCTACTCAAGACGCGCAAGCTACTGCTTCACCACGAGTTAAGATAAATTCTAAAGTACTTTCTGGATCTATTGCCTTAAAAGGGTTACGGTTCGATGATTTAATCTTGTTGAACTATAAGCAAGATTTAACTGAAGATAGTAAAGCAGTAATATTATTTTCTCCTTCAACTTCTAAAGAAGCATATTTTGCTGAAATAGGGTGGTTTAGTAGTAACAAGCAGCTAGAGCTACCAAATAGTGATACACTTTGGGAAGCGGATAGTGAGGAGATAACTCCTACAAAGCCTATTAAGCTTTCCTGGGTTAATCAGGCGGGAATTAAGTTTCTTGTGAATATAAGCATGGATAATAATTACTTATTTAAGATAGATCAAACTATAGTAAATAATAGTAAACATTCCATAGCAGTGCAATATTATGGGCTCATTAATAGGCAGTATCAAGCTAAGGAAAAGGCCGTTAATATTCTGCATCAAGGCCCCATCAGTTCTATTGATGGACGGCTTAAAGAATGTTCTTTTGATGATATTAAAGATAAGAAGGGCGTTAAATTTCCCCCCGCTAGACTTGAGTGGATTGGTATCACAGATAAATATTGGTTGGCTGCTTTAATACCTGATAAAGTAAGTAGCTACAGTTCTAATTTCAATTATGCTGCGAAAAATGGCGAGGCAAGATATCAAACTGATTTCCTCTCTCCTCTTAAAGAGATAGAAGCGGGAACAGAATTCACTGTTTCCCAGAAATTATTTGCTGGTGCTAAGAAAGTAGATTTATTAGATCAATATGAAAAACAATATAATATTGAATTATTTGACCGAGCTATTGACTTTGGTTGGTTTTATATAATAACTAAACCAGTTTTTAATACTTTGAACTTTTTTTATAATTATGTAGGTAATTTTGGTATTAGCATATTAATTGTTACTGTTATTATCAAACTTTTAATGTTTACTTTAGCGAGTAAATCATATCGTTCTATGAAAAAAATGAAAAACCTGCAGCCCGAAATAGAACGGATTAGAGCTCTCTATGCTGAAGATAAAATGCGGCTTAATCAAGAAATTATGGCATTATATAAAAAAGAGAAGGTTAATCCTATTGCTGGCTGTCTACCATTAATCGTCCAAATCCCAGTATTTTTTTCTATTTATAAAGTATTATATGTTACCATTGAGATGAGGCATGCTCCATTTTTTGGTTGGGTAAAAGATCTATCGGCCGCAGATCCTACAACAATTTTTAACTTATTTGGGCTGCTGCCTTTTACTCCGCCAAATTTCCTAATGATCGGGGTCTGGCCTATTATTATGGCTATCACTATGTTTTTACAACAGAAAATGAGCCCAGAACCGGCGGATCCTATCCAAGCGCAAGTAATGAAATTCATGCCTTTAATCTTTCTCATTATGTTCAGTAGTTTCCCAGTAGGATTATTGATTTATTGGTCTTGGAACAATATTTTATCTATAATCCAACAATATTATATTAATAAATTAGAGAAAAATGTCCGTTGATAAAGTTACTAAAATTTTCCGGCAAGAAGCAAAATTTATTGCCGGCGTGGCTACAATAAAACAATTTCCAAAAAGTTTCCTGCCCGAAATAGCCTTTATTGGGAAATCAAATGTTGGTAAGTCTAGCTTAATTAATAATATATGTAATAATTCTGGGCTAGCTAAAGTATCTCGCACCCCGGGGCGTACTAGACAAATAAATTTTTTTTTGCTTAGTAATAAGATGGTTTTGGTAGATCTGCCTGGATATGGTTTTGCCAAGGTACCAATTAGTATAAAACAACAATGGGAAGAATTAATAGTCTATTACTTAAAAAATAGCTTAAACCTTAAAATAGTAAATTTATTAATAGATGCTAGAAGGGGACTTAAACAACATGATATGGACATTGCGAAATTGTTAATTTCGTACAACAGAGATTTCCAAATTGTTTTGACTAAGGTAGATAAAATAACAAATAGAGAAAACCTAGCTTCCGATATACAGAATTTTCTTGCAACTTTAGACCGCTCATGTAATGTAATCTATACAAGTATTAGGAGTAAGGAAGGTGCAAAAGAATTGCAATTTAGTTTGGCAAAATGCATCAAATTATAAAGATAAAAAAGATAAAGGTTTTGCTCATACAAAAAATACAACTCTAATTAAAGAGATCCTAAGGGGTAGTAGTGAAATTAGAGACCAACTCTTAGTGGTTAAGCTACCTTCCCTGATTATTGAAAATGATGAATTGTTAACTAATTTTGCAGAAATAATACATTTGCTTGATAGTTGTGGAGTAAAAATCTTTATAGTTCATGATCATACTAATTTGGTAAATGATACGCTAAAATTATTTGGCTTTGAGGACAAAGTTATCAATAATGTGAAGATAGCTGACTATAAAAGGTCTCAAATTATGGAGATGGTTTTATCAGGTTATATTAATAAACGTATAGTTTCAAAGCTTTGTAGTGTAGGATGCTATGCTATTGGTATTTCTTGTAAAGATGCTAATCTGATTCAAGCAAAACAATCCAAATTATCCCATAGGCGCGCTACTAACCAGGATGTTATAGATATTGGTTTTATCAGTGAACCTGTCATAGTAAATCCTGAAATTCTAATAAATTTTGAAGATAATAATATTATTCCTGTTATTTCGCCCGTAGCAAGTGATGAAAATGGCAATACCCATTTATTAGATGTCAATTTGACTGTTTCCCTAATTTCTTCTTCCTTAGACGCAGATCACTTGGTCTTATTTTATGAAGAATCAGAATTTGAAGGAATGCAAGGGTTAAAGGTGCGAGATGTTAATACACTTAAAGCCATGCTGAGCCTTACTAATGAACCTAAAAAAATTTCTTTAATTGAAGCTGCTCTCAACGCTATTCAGAGCAGCACTGAGTGCGTGCATTTTGTGGATGCCACATTCCCTGACTCTATGTTATTAAGTATGTTTATAAATAAAGAGAATGCATTATGACAGGTAGACTATCTTCCGATCCTTTGTTTGTAGGTTTAACAAGGCCGGCAATGATATTTGGAGTAAGTATCAAGTTTTTTGCGCTTAATATGATTATTGCAATGACTCTGTTTATTCAGAGCAACAGTATAATGAACTTATTCGTTGCTTTTGTGATCCATATAATTGGGTATATAATATGCTTTAAAGAACCTAGATTTGTGGAAATATTTTTAAATAAATCTTCGAGATGTAGTCAATGCCCTAATAGGTCATTCTATGGAGCGAATTCATACGGGATTTAGAAGTCTATATACTGCTCTGCTATGAATTTGCATGCGTCGTTACTCAGTGCTTCCCTATTATCTATAGGTTTTACCATCGCGCCTATCAGCAAGATCATCGAAAGAGGAGGGGGTATTATCTATAGATATCGCCTTATCAGCAAGAGATATTAAAAACATAAGGACGAATGATAAAATTATTTTTAACAAAAACGGCTAAGGAAGCAAGAGCAAGAAAAGAAAAAGCCACTTCTCACTTTATTCCATACAAATGTCATTGGAATAGTAATACTATTCTAACTAAAAATAATGAATTACTACAGGTAATAAAAGTAGGAGGTTTTTCCTTTGAGACTGCAGATGATGAAGATTTAGATATTAAAAAAAATATCAGAAATTCTTTACTGAAAAATATGACTTCAGGCAACATAGTATTGTATTTTCATACTATTAGAAGACGTAAGCCAGTATTTTTTGAGGGGGAAGAATATACTGTTGACCCTACTATCAAAATGCCTAATGACTTTATAACATATTTAACTACTGAATGGCGTAGGAAACATGCTACCGGTTCTAGATCATTTTTTAATGAATTATATATTAGTATTGTTTATCGGCCTGATAAAGCTGGGGCTGCCGCTGTAGAGTATTTTCTGAAGTTATTAAAACAAAAGTCGGATAAGTCAGCGTGGGAAAATGATATGCGCGAAATGTATGAAAACCTACAGGAAATGACTTCAAGAATTATCAATACCTATAGTAGCTATGGTGCGACCCTGCTCAGCATCCAAAAATCTAAAAGCGGTTACTATTGTGAAATATTAGAATTTTTGGGGGCCTTAGTAAATTGTGGCTCCACAATGCCAATGGCAGTCTCAAGAAATTCAATTGACCAATATCTACCCACCCATAGATTATTTTTTGGGAATAGATCTATAGAAGCCCGTGGCCCAGCGGGTCGAAGATATGCAGGGATCATCAGTATTTTAGAATATACTCCTCATACCTCTGCGGGTATTTTTGATGGTTTTTTACAAATGCCATTTGAGTTTATAATGACCCAAAGTTTTATTTTTGCTAATAGGTCTGTGGCAATTCATGGTATGCAGTTACAGCAAAATCGGATGATTCAAGCAGGAGATAAAGCAGTATCTCAAATTGCTGAAATATCGCAAGCATTAGATATGGCTACCAGTGGTGATATTGGGTTCGGTAATCACCATTTTTCTCTTTTATGTTGTGATAATAATTTAAAATCTCTAGAAGATACTTTATCCATGGCCTCAGTTGAGCTTTCAAATGTTGGAATTCAGCCGGTGCGCGAAAAGATTAATATGGAACCAAGCTATTGGGGGCAACTTCCTGGAAATATGGATTATATAGTTAGAGGTTCTACTATCAATACTCTGAATATGGCTAGTTTTGCCTCTATGCATAACTACCCATTAGGTAAAATATTTAATAATCACTGGGGAGAATACGTTACTGTACTTGATACTACTTCTGGAACACCGTTTTATTTTAATTTTCACGTTAGAGACGTAGGGCATACCGTAATAATAGGGCCTACTGGGGCTGGTAAAACAGTGTTGATGAATTTTTTATGTGCTCAAGCAC
This sequence comes from Candidatus Tisiphia endosymbiont of Beris chalybata, assembly GCF_964026555.1. Lineage (NCBI taxonomy): Bacteria > Pseudomonadati > Pseudomonadota > Alphaproteobacteria > Rickettsiales > Rickettsiaceae > Candidatus Tisiphia > Candidatus Tisiphia endosymbiont of Beris chalybata. The sequence continues at coordinate 1,479,844 of NZ_OZ032159.1, forward strand.
AAAAATTTAAACCTAGAATGTTTTTCTTTGATAAAGATCGAGGAGCGGAGATATTTATAAGAGCTATAGGAGGTATTTACACCCAAATTGATCCTTCAGTAAATTGTGGTCTTAACCCTTTACAGCTTAAGGATACAGGAGAAAATAGAACTTTTATATTAGAATGGCTTAAAGTATTAGTATCCTCTAACGGAGAATCAGTAACAGCAGAAGATAATAAAATTTTATCACAAGCAGTAAGTGGAAACTTTAGGTTAGCGCAAAAAGATAGAAAATTAAAAAATGTTATTGCATTTTTAGGTATAGATGGTCCAGGTAGCTTAGTCGGTAGGATTGGTATGTGGGTTGGCAAAGGTTCGCATGCTAGAGTATTTGACAATGATGAGGATAATATTGATTTACTCAAGGCTAGGGTATTTGGTTTTGACATGACGGATTTATTAAAAGATCCGATCAGCTTAGCGCCTGTATTGTTGTATATTTTTCATAGAATTAACATTTCTTTAGATGGCCAAAGAACTATGATAGTGCTGGATGAAGCCTGGGCTCTAATTGATAACCCAATATTTGGCCCTAAAATTAAAGATTGGTTAAAAGTACTTCGCAAGCTGAACACTTTTGTAATTTTTGCCACTCAGAGCGTTGAAGATGCGGCTAAAAGCAGAATTAGTGATACTCTTATTCAACAAACTGCTACGCAAATATTTTTACCTAATCTTAAGGCTACGGATGTGTATCGCTCGGCTTTCATGTTGAGCCAGCGTGAATATTTATTGATTAAAACTACTGATCCATCAACGCGTTACTTTTTAATAAAACAAGGAGTAGATGCGGTAGTAGCAAAAATAAGTTTAGATGGTATGAGCAATATCATTAATGTTCTGTCGGGCAGAGTGGAGACGATATTGTTATTAGATCGCATTAGAGAGCAATATGGTGATGATCCTGAAAGATGGCTGCCTATCTTTTATGACGAGGTGAAAGAGCTTTATTAAAATTAGGCTTCCTGAATAAGTCAATCTAGTGGGTAATGTTCTAGGTGGTAATTTTGTCATTGTCACTTATATTCTGTGATAAAAGATTTTACCAAGCAAACTACCACGCACGAATTAATAATAAGTAATTATTATATTAAATTAAGGTTATAATGCTGCTTGTTCATAAAAGTACGCCTAAAATAATGATTTATGTAAGAAATATATTGCTACACTGTGCTACTATTATTAAAGTTAAGATAAATGTTATATTTTATCACGCAGCTATTTTATATAAGCTATTAAAAATGATTCAAAAATCAGTAAAACTTTTATTTTGTCCTATAAAGGTGTTTATTAAGTTGTTAATTTTATGTAGTACATTAAATATAATTGCTACTTCCAATATTTACGCTGAAAATACTCTTGACACTGACAAAGGTGCTGACAATACTCTTGAAACCTACAAGGGTGAGGAAGGTAGCACTTTTAACACTATAGTGGACACGATCACAAAGTTAACTTGTGAAACGCAAGGACTAGGACAATTATTAGTACGTACAGAATTTGCCCATACTTGTATTCCGGCACCAGTTTTTACCGTGGCTATTGCTAATATACTGTCTCCAATCCTGTATATAGATACTATGACGCGTCTTAAAATAAATGATCCTGAATTATTTGATAGTAATAATAAGCACTGGAAATGTAAGAAGGATGGGCCTAATGGAGAGTGCATTAATGAATTTCCGGGGGGACAATGCGCCAGGAATAATAAAATTCCCTATAAACCTGGTGAGGACCCAAAGTTGACATTTGCGGTATGTAATAATGCAAAATTGCTAGTTGTTAATGCTACGGCAATAGGGAAAACGCTGGTGATACTAGCCAAGGCGATATTTACTAATACTGAGCCATGGAAGGAAATCGCGTATATTTGGCGTGATTCAAAATTAGAATATCATGATATTTATAATATCAAAGATGGTCAGACAGTTTTTATACCTGATATACCACCAGTTTGGGTTAAAGGCCGACAGTTTAAAGATACTATGTGTATTACAGTTAAAGGGATCACGTGGGAGGATCTGCCGGTGGGCTGCAAATACATCAGTGAACCTAACCCTATTTCTATTTACCAAAGTTTTATAAGCCCAGGTGGTACTGTCCCAGACAAGAAAGGCGCCCCTACAGATCCAATGGCACTAGTTGAGTGTGGTGCGGCATCTTCTACTTGCTATCAAAGAGCTTATAATAATTCCAAGACGGCCATAGTAATTACCGCGCCGTTAATAGAATGTTTTAAGGAAATGACCGCTAGGCTATTGTTAAGTAGGGATGTTTGTACTTTTGATAATGTTAATCATATTATTAATTCTAACAAACGAGAGTCTAGTATATTGTTCCAATTTCAACGTAAAATGCATAGGACAGTCACGGCTTTATTAACAATATATGTAATTTTCTTTGGCTTTAAACTCATACTTTCCGGAGATATTCCCCCCAAAAAAGATATAATTAATTTTGTGCTGAAAATGTTATTTGTCACCTATTTCGCAGTAGGGATTAACATTAATCCAGGGGGAGGGGATAACGATTATGGCAGATTAGATGGCATGATCCAATGGGCCTTCCCCTTATTATTGGGGGGGATAGATACATTAGCTGGATGGGTTATGAATGCTGCCCCTTCTGAGTTATGTAAATTTGACGATACAGACCTTGCCTATGATGCCAAGCTGGCTTATATGCCCTTATGGGATGCTTTGGACTGCCGAATAAGTCACTATTTAGGGCTAGATATGTTGTCTACCTTGTTAGTAGAAAATGCATCTAAAGGATTTGACTTTTTTAGTTTTTCAGCGCCCCCATATGTATATTTATTGATTCCGGCAATTATTTCAGGAAACCTGACCCTAATATCTCTTGCTTTGGCTTATCCTTTGTTGGTAATCTCGGTGGGAGCCTTTATGATTAATGCGACAATTATGTGCATGATCAGTATAGTGATCCTAAGTGTGCTGGCTCCTCTCTTTGTTCCGATGTTATTGTTTGATTATACTCGTGGTTATTTTGAGGCCTGGGTAAAATTGCTCATATCATTTCTGCTGCAGCCAATGGTAGTAACAACTTTTATGATTTTGATGTTTTCAGTTTATGATTTTGGTTTTTACGGTCATTGTAGGTATAAGAATACAATAATAGAGAATAGTGTAGAAGATATACTAATAACAGGTAATATTGCCCCCAAAAGGCAAGTTAAGATATTTTATATTGATACTGCATTTGATACATATCCCTCCCAGGAGGAGGCTAAAAGTTGCCAAAATAGTTTAGGCTATATGCTGAATAATCCATTAAAGACCGCTTTTGATTTTACTAAAAAGACGGTGCAGGAAATAGTGCAAAATAAGCCCGGTACTATGAGTACCCAGGCCTACATGGACCAGTTTCCATATTTACAAGGTATTCAGATGAGCCCTGGCATGTTTTTTGATATGCCTAAAATGATTTTTGAGAAAATCAAAGATATAATTTTAGCTTTGATTACTGCATGCTTTACTTTATATCTCATGTATCATTTTAGTGCTCAATTGGCAAGTTTTGCTGCAGATATGACAGAAGGGGTAGCGTTGCATAATGTCACTATTAACCCGCAAGCAATTTTTAAAGCTGGGATGGCAGCAGCAGCGGCAGCTAAAGGGATGATGCCAGGGGATAAAGCAGCAGGTGGTCCTTCAGGGCCTAAAGATATGGTAGCGGGAGGCGGCGGCGGACCTGACGATTCTTCCTCTAGTTCAGGGCCCGCAGATTCTGTCTCTACTGCTTCTTCGCCAGGGGATGAAGTAGCAGCGGGCGGGAATAGTAGTATAAGGACTGCTAGATCGGCTACAAGTAGCGGTATAGGAAGGGGTGGTATTAAGAGTATGCCCGGCTCTTTGCCTCAGGATAGTATATCTATGCCTAATGAACAACAAGGCGTTGATCATGAACAAGTAGAAGATGGAGGAAGTGGGGCAGTAAGGGGAGGGATACAAGATTTGCCTATTTCTAGACCTTCTACTCTTCAAGATAATAGAGAGGCAAATGAGCCTTCAGGAGAAGCAGGAGCAGCTAGGGAAGTAGCGACAGTAGAAGAGGTAATTAAAAAGATTAAAAAGGCGCAAGCAGATAAAGAAGCAGGGGCTAACTTGCAGAAAATTTCTACAGATCACGCTGAAACAAGTGACAACAAAGTTGAGGCATTGTCTGACAGGACTCAACAAACGGCAGATCGTGGCTTGCAACCTGGACAGCAGAGTGATGCTGAGCAAGAAATAAAGCATCATGAAATGCAAGATAGTAACGCAAAGCTTAATTCACCAGCTTTAAAGAGTAATAAAGAAGATTTATCGCCAGCTTCCAGAAGAGATACTATCTCATCTGGGGCGTCAAATAGAGAGACAATAGTGGGAGACAAGGAAGAGTTACAGCAACCTACTTCAGGAAGAGATAAAACTAATATCAAAAAAGATGGCCCTGATGAAAACTCATAAAGTCATAAAATTTTTGATTCAACTTTACCTTATATTTTTTTCTACAGCAGGTTGGGCGCAGTTTGGGGAGTCATGTCCCTCTACACCCCTACCTTCCTTTGGAGCCGATAATTATTTAAAGAATGATACTGCCTATGGCCATATTATATATAGCATCGATATGCTCAGTATCAGGGATGGTTGTAAAGAGACAGATCCGCAATTTAAATTTTGTATTAAACAATCAAAACAGGGACTAGGGGGAAGCGTAACTTGTAAAGCCGTTACTCTTAATGTAGGAGAAAGGAAAACCCTTGGGGAGCTAGATGACGATTCTAATCTTGGAGGAAATTATTTGCTAAAAGATATTCCTTTGACAGTAAAAATTCTGTCTCAGGGGCAGATGTGCTTAACTATGCCAACTTCTAGAGGAGAAATGCCAGTAGCATGTAAGCCTACTTTATCTCCCCTACCGCCTCCTCCTGTTCCCCCTATAGATGAGCGCTGTAAGGTGGCAGGAGATAGCTGTTATAGCGGCAATACTAAAAGCCAATCATTATTTAACTTTTCGGGGGTAGCAGTAGAGTGTGTAAAAGAAACCTTAGACAAAGTTTTTTTCCAATATAATAACTGTAATACCAAAGAGATGAATTTGATCGCGCTGAATCCTTTTGCCAATTTCCAAGAAGCACTAAAAACCTCGGTGAGAATGGCATTAATAATGTATGTGATGGTTTTTGCGGTTAATATGATTTTAAGTAAAGAATACGGGAACCTTGATAAGATAGCCTCCTTTATTATCAAATTATTATTAGTGACTTATTTTGCTGCAGGGATAGGGCCAGTATATTTTCAGCAGGGTAAAGAAACGCGGGCAAATGGTATGCTAGAATATGGATTACCTATACTTACTAAAATCGCCCCACAATTTGCGCAAATAGTGTTTAATGCTGCTGGTTCTAAAGGGTTATGTACGTTTAGTGTTGAGAAATACCAAACGGGTTATAGTCATTATGGAATCTGGGATGCCATTGACTGTAGGATAGGTTATTATCTTGGTCTAGAGGTGCTTACTAATACTGTCGAGTTCCTGAAATCTATCCCTAATACTATTGCTGGCGCGGACAAAGGGGCGTCTATCAAATTTACTTCTTCAGCAGATAAGGCAGTTAATGTATTAACGAGTCCGGGTACTTTTAGATTTTTCCCGGTAATGTTTGGGTTTTTTATGGCCGGTAATATAATATTAGTAGGTGCCGGAATAGCCTTTTGTGTAATATTTACCTCAATAGTTTTATATTTTTTAACAAATTATTTAGTATGTTTAATTACTATTTATGTGATGACCTATATTTCTCCTATATTTATTCCTATGGCCTTATTCACCAGAACTAAGGCATATTTCGATGCATGGCTAAAAATTTGCCTTTCCTGTGCTTTACAACCGGCAGTAATTGCAGGATTTATTGCTTTGCTAGTTACGATGTATGATTCAGCCTTATATGATAATTGTCAATTTGTAAGGTATGATTATCTTGATAGTAATCAGAGAGGGTTTAGTACTTTTGAAATTAGATTGCCTGAATCAAATGTGGAAAACTGTGAGAAGAGTGCAGGCTATAAACTTTTGAAATATTATTCAGGATATGGTTGGGAGGAGCATCCTTTCCTATTATTCGCTATTAAATCTATCCCTAAAGATGGATTATCTTTAATAGTGAGTATGCTGTATGTATTAGTTTTTTCAGTGATTTTTTATTATTTTTCGCAATCAATTGGGCAATTTGCTTCAGAGGTTACTGGCGGACCTAACATGGACCATGTAACAGCAAGCCCTACTAAGGTAGTAGATATGGTTAAACAAGGGGTGGCTTATGCCAAAGCTGCGGCAGAAGCATCGGCAGGAAAAATGCCTGATAAGAATCCGGCCTCCGCAGCGCGGAAAGGAGGAGAGGAAGCTAAAGGCTCATCGGGGGGTAATGAACCGAGTGACCAAAGTAGCGCTGGATAGAGGTTTATTAAGGGGCTAGGTTCATAGAAGCTAGATCACAGGTTAATTCGGATAGTATGGTATGAAAGGCGATTTAATTAAAATATTAGGGATATTAGCAATAGTAGCGATATTAGTTAGTCTTATTTTGGCGGTGCTAGGGATGTTAGGCTCCGTTAAGCTAGCTGATGGTTGTTTCCTGCGGTATGACCCCGACGCGAAGAAAGGAGGGCTTTCGGATAGTATTACCAATACTGTTATGCTCGAGGCGCGCGCAAACTATACTGCTAAAGCTAATGCCAAGCCAGGTAGTCAAGGGGTGGCGCTGGAGTATGATCCACAGCGTTATGGGGAATGGTTGAATGTAGGGCTGAGCGTGGTTGCTAACCAGCAAGTTAAATTTAAAATAGAAGGAGAAATAAGCCTATGTAGGGCATATATGCCTGAAAATAATATTGCTCAGCAATCAGGTTCAGCGTCAAATTCGGATAAGAGTCAGCAGAAACTAATCCCTATCCCTAGGCTAGAAGAAGATTATAGCGATCCCCTACCGTTAATCTTTGACGCTACAACTGATGAATGGCGCAATATCACTGAATTATATAATAATGATAGTGTAGTAATATCTGTTCTGCCAAATCAGGAGCCTGATAAGGATGTACCTACTAATACTATTGAGGTGCCAAATATTTTTAAACTGGTTAAAGATGGAGCTAGATATAAAGAAGATGTGATATCTGCAGATTGCCGTGCAGGAGAAAGAAAATATAGTCCCTTATGTGGCAGATATTCGATATATTCGGGCCAGTATGTGAGTGGTTGTAGATTTCCAAATGACTGTAGTAAAGAGGACTGTGCTAGCAAGGTGATAAGTCGGAAATGTCGTAGTAAGGCTTTGGGCTATGTTTTTGATGCACCAGATCGGCACTGTGATTGGGCTGAAAATATTAAAATAGGGGGAAAGTCAATAGGAGGAAGCTGGTGGGTAGATACCTGTGATAGGACACAGGATTATTGGAAGAACGTTATGAGACAAGCTCCAGAACCTTATCAAGATGATGGATATTTTACTTTACCCGCAGATAAAGATATTAATAATATTGATAAAAATTTTTGCAATGCTGTTTACCAATGTTCTACTGTTACCCCAGTTTCTGGTAGTTGTAAGGAAGACGTAACCCTTAAAGATAAAGAGTATATCCAAAGTGAGGAGTACCAAAAGAAAAGATATTTCTGGTTTACCGCGCCTACTGGTCTTTTATATAGAATAGATAATAATCAAAGCCCCAGCAACGCTAAGTCTTTAGGCCCTAAGTATGACATTGCAAAAGAGGATACGAATGATGAATTTTATAAAGGTTTGAATAGTAGACGTTCTCAGAATCAAAAACACAAGATTATTTATAAGCAAGTACCCTTCCTTAATAAGGATGAAAAAAAGAGCTATTTACAATATCGTTTTTGGTCAAAATTTAATGATTATAGCAAAAATACCGGCGGATATGTTTTATATATAAAACATACTAAATGCCGTAGAAATAATGGTAATAGTTTTGATGACCCTATCGTGCCGCAGCGGGGTAAGGTTGAATATATGATAGTGCCTGGGGAGGGGGACCCTAATAAACCTAATTCATATATCCAGTATGAGCTTAAACCAGAGGACAATAAAGGTAATGCTAGCATTACGGCGCCGCAAAACGGCAATGTTTGGATGAGAATCTATAATAGAAAGCAGGATTACGAAGAAAGTTATGGGCGGTATAGAGTAGTGATGTTTACTTCAGAGCCGGTAGGAAGCTTTACTGCGGATATTCTGAACCCATTATTTAAGTTATTAAAAGGCAAAGTTGAAGATGCGTCAAAAACAGTTTTTCAGAATATGACTTGTTATGGGGGGGAGGGTAACTGTACTAACTTTTTTAACTATATAAAGGCTGTTTTAATCCTCTATGTTATGAGCTATGGGGCGATGTTTCTCCTAGGGATGGTAAAGCTTAATCAGCAGGATTTGCTGATCAGAATAGCCAAAATAGCGATAGTTAGTGGTTTAATGAATAAGAGTACTTTTGACTTTTTTAGTGCTGATATATTTGGATTTATTACTAATTTTTCTGATGGTATCATGGCTAACATGAGTGGATATAGCATGTTCACAACCACCAATAAAATTACTAATCCATTTATGTTTTTAGATGCGGTAATGAGTAAGATCTTATTTGGTAAGACTTTTTCTGCGCAGCTATTCTCTTTTCTTTCCATGGGACTTAGTGGATTAATATATTTTGTGATTACCTTTATCGCTGTGGCAATAGTGGTTATCACAGCTCTAAGAGCGATCGCAGTATATATTATGGCCTTTATGGCAACAGCGGTGTTAATTGGTATAGCCCCATTATTTTTCACCTTCATGCTTTTTGATTTTACTAGATATTTATTTGAGAATTGGGTGAGATTTACCATTAGATATATGATAGAACCTGTGGTTTTAATGGCTGGTATTATTATAATGACCCAGCTATTTACAATTTATTTAGATTTCGCGCTTGGCTTTAGTGTATGCTGGAAATGTGCTTTACCTATAAAATTCCCTATCCCTAATATAGGGGGCTTTAACCCGGCTTTCTTAGATCAGCCAATTTTCTGTATTAGCTGGTTTGCTCCTTGGGGGATGGATTATCGCTCTGGGATGATGGGGGTAAATATGCAACATTTTATTGCTTTAATAATTATTGCTTATGGTATGTATGGTTATGTAGAGTTTTCTGGTAGAATGGTAGCAAAGTTAGCAGAAGGGGGAGGACCTCTTGCCACCTCCATGGGCAATAAGATGTCTTCAGCGGTAGGGCAGCGTGCCTTGGGTACAGTTGGGTTAGACGCGCAAAGTAGAGGCGATATTACCAACAGAGCTAAGGACAGGCTCAAAGCTCGAAATAAAGCGCTTGATAACGCTAATAAAGCGAGGAAAAAACTTAATACAAATCAGCAACCGCAAGGATCAAACACTGAAAATGAAGGAGATTCTAATGAATAATTTGCTCCGCCAACAAAGAAGAATAAGATGAAAGATTTTAGGGATATAATTTTAGATATAGGCTTAATAGTAAAGCAACAACTATTGCTTATATACCCTTTTAATATGAATTTGTATGCGTCATTACTCAAGGCTCGCCTATTATCTATAGGCTTCGCTCCATCGCGCATAGCAGCAAAATCATCTGAGAGGAGTATACTCTGCGCCTTTCAAGAGTTGTTTCTTCATTTTATCAAAGTTTCGCGTGCTCACGTACTTAGCTGTACGCTCCGCGCGCTCACCCCTCACAATAAAATCCAACTCTTGAAATCCATTGAGTATATAGTAAATATATTCGCTAGCTTTTCTGGATTGTGGTGGGCAAAGATTAAAAACTCATTAATTGTCTATTTTAGTATTATAATTTTAACTTTATTAAGCGCTTATTCTGTTAAAGCTGCTTCTACTGATGAAGATAAAACAGAATGGATGCAAGATGATATAGAAGGTCTTAAAAAGAGATATAGTAGTAGCAGTTTAGAAGTGCCCAATACACTTGATAGTGCTATGCAACAAGGTAGCACTACTCTAGATCTTACTAAGTCAAATTGGGTGGCTACTACTCAACAGGTAGAAGCACATAAGGCCGTTAAATTTGATTGGAGCACTAGCGGGGCTACAGCAGTAAAAAATCAAAAATATAAAGTACTGTACCGTATTGATCCAAGATTCACAAAACCCCAAATATTCATTAAAATCTTTAATTCTAAGACTAATAAATATGAAGCAATTGATTATCCTGATTTTCGTATTAAAGATCCTACTAAAGATTATCCGAGCTTAGCATTAAAACTAATGCCAGATTATGTTACATATTTTACTTTTAAGGACGATAAAACAAAGATTTTGGTAGAACCAGGAGATGTCCTCAATATTACTCTCATGGACCCTGATGATTTTTTTATCAAAGATACTGCGCCAGATCAATTAGATAAAAACCTTGATCAATCTCCTATATCTCTATCCATGATTTACACTGAGAGTGTCCTTAAGAATCAGTTGATATATGCCTCTGCAAAAGCAGTATGTAACGCGATTAGTGCTTCTAGAAATGATATATGCCAAACTACTCCTACCATTCTAATTAAGGATAGCACGAGTGATAAGAGGGCGCTTGTTGGCAAACCGTTGGCTCAATCCGTCTTAGACATAATGAAACCAGAAAGTTGTGATGAAGGAAAAAACGAGATTATAGATTCCGGACCAGTATGTTATTATGATCAAGGAAGAGGGATGAAAATATTGGTGAATAACACACCTATTAAGCGTGAAAAAGATAGTTTTGTATATTCTGCTGAGCTGGACAAATATTTTTTGTATTATAAATCTAATATTAAGGGATATTTAGATTTCACAACTGACTGGAAAATTTCGCAAGATATGTTTGTAACAAATGCTAGCACTCTAATGGAAGATTGGGGTTCTCCTGCCACTATTGCTGAGCTGCAAGGTAAGTTTAGTAGTCAAGATTTGGGAGCTTCTTATCTACATTTTGGCCGTTATATTATGCAGGTAGAAGTAGGTAATAGTGAAGCACGAGAACTGACTGTACAACAACACAAGGATATCCAGGTTAAATATGTTATAGTAGGCAATGGTAAAGCCGCTCCTACTGATACAACCTCTGGGACATTAATTGGCCAAAGCGCTGCTTTTGATGCTAATGAATCTGGCAATTTATGGTTGAAAGTAGAAAATCCTAACCCGCAAGTAAGTGGAATAATCCAGGTAAATTATGCCTCTTATACTGGTAGCACCTGGTTTTCAGATATTATATATTCAAAGGCAGTAGAGCCAATTATTAGCACATTCCGTAAATACACTAAAACTTTCTACACAAACTTGACTCTAGATTCCTCCGTCAAGAGGATTGGTAAGCTTGCATTATTATTGTATGTATGTATTTATGCCATAACATTTTTAGCAGGTGCCGTGCAAATTACTGCTAAGGATTTATTAATAAGGGTTTTTAAAATAACTTTAATAGTCATTTTATTGGGGAAAGATAGTTGGGAATTTTTTAATACTTATTTATTTAGTGCCTTTACGGACGGTACTTATTATATAGCGAAAAATGTAATAGGTGTTACTAGTAACAATGCTAATATTTTTGGCTTTATTGATCCAATATTTGCGAGATATACAAATTGGGCATTTTGGCGTCTATTATTTATAGAATTAATACAAATTCATAATGGGTTTACTATTATCGCCCTTATGGTAATATATTCTTTAACCCTATATTTCAGAGCAATTTTAGAAGTGATAGTTAGTTATGTTATAGCATATGTTGGAGTGTCAGTAATGATATCGTTAGCACCTTTATTCTTCATATTATTATTATTTGAAAAAACAAAAAGTATTTTTGATAATTGGATATCTACGTTATTTAACTATGTGATACAACCAAGCATATTATTAATATTTTTCTTATTAATAGACCAAATTATATCGGAACAACTCTTAAAAACTGTGGTTAGGGCTGAATGGGGCACATTAATAAAAATAGCAATAGGATTAGATTTACATTATTTAGGGATACCTTTAGAGTTTCCTTCTTTAACCTTACCGTTTTTACCAGGGATACCTTTCTTTATACCTCAACCTGCGCCCCTTAATAATATAGAGGCTTTTAGGAATCCTACAGGTACTTTTTTAGTAGTATTTAGTAGTGCGTTACTATTTTATTCTTTTTGTTTAATGTCTAAAGGATTGGTAAAATATGTTACAGTAGTAGCAGGGCAATTAACAAATGTGGCACCGGCAATGAAGGAAGGAGCTCGTCAACAGCCTGAAACTCCTACAACCTCTATAGTCTCAGATATTGATAAGGTTATTAGGTCGGTCAAGGATGTGGCCTTTGCTCCTGCAAGAATATTTAAAAATAAAGTAATAGATCAGAACTATAAGGCGCCAGAGCCGCAGGGTAAAAAGAAAGAATATACGGGCAAAATATTTGCTTCACGATATGATAGAGATACGCAAGACCCAGAGTAATAGAAATTGGTAAACCATTAACCTTTTTTAAATAACATTGAATATTTTTATAAAGCCAAGTATAAATTGGTTTAAGCCTAGGTGTTTGATACATGAAGAACTTATTTATTATCTTATTAATTTCTATATTTTGCCTTTCAGGTTGTACTGGCGATAGGTGTATCGATGCAGATGACTTTGGCTTCATTAAATTAATTATTTCTTCAAGATATAAAAAAGAAACAATCTCTATGAAGCAGCAAGATAATCAAACAGTGCCTTGGGTTGATAGTAACTATAAAGTCAATGGTCACCCCTTAACTATATTAGTAAAAACTTGGGACTATAAAAAGGGAGATAAAAATAACGAGGGCGAATTATCAGCATGGGGCCCTTGGTATGGGACCGAAGACAATTTCCATACTTTATCTGATTTTTGCGTTAGATTGCAAGCGTGTCGTTTTATAGATAATAAGATGTGCAGCCCAAATAAGAAAGATGCAGATATTATGAATGCTCCATGCCTATTTAAAAATGGAGTAGGATTATATTTATTAATTGCAGAGAGGGATACTAATCCAAATGTCTCCGATACCACCGAACGTACTCCTCAAGGAATTACTCAACATCTAGGAGAGCAGAATATTCAGTATAATTTATATGATCTGACCAAACGCGGGGAAATGTTACGGGCAGGAGGGATAAATTATCAATATGATAACGATGATAAAAAAAGAACTGACTATTCTCAATGTCCCTTATATTTTAAGATTTTAGATAAATTTTATGATGATAATAATGGACAATATCGCCTAGTAATTAAGTCAGGAGTTAGTGATACTAGGCCGGATCCTCTTGAATTTCTTACTACCCTAATAACAGAAGAATTATTTGGTAAGAAAAAAAAATATGCTCAGTTATTTGAGATTGATAAAGATCAACCAAAATTATCTACTCCGGATACAAAAGAAGGGATAGTGAAATCTGTCTATGAGAATATTATTAAGACCCCGGGATATAGAGTCACGGTTTCAGCTTTATTGACTTTATATGTAATGTTTACTGGCTTTTCTTTTCTAATAGGTAACGTTAATTTTACCCATACTGAATTAATAGTGAGAGTATTAAAGGTCAGTATAGTATCTATATTACTCAGCTCTACCGATAGCTGGCAATTCTTTAATGATTATTTATTCGTATATTTTGTCGATGGAGTACAGGAAATATTGCGGATAATAAAAGAGGCGAGTAATACCGGTCCTGGCTCTTCTAGTCTTATAGCGCTTATGATCGCTCCCCAAACGATGGCCAAACTTTTCTCCTTACTATTTGTAGATGCCCTCGGGTTTATTTATATATTCTTCTACTTGATAGCTTTATATTTTATCTTCATGTTAATATTTAAGGCTACTATTATATATCTGACGGCTTTGATAACTATTGGGATGATTATAACAATGGCTCCGATATTTATCTGCTTCATACTCTTTGGTATCACACGTTCCTTATTTGAGAATTGGTTAAGACAATTAATTAGTTATGCTATCCAGCCTATTATATTATTCACAGGGCTTGCTTTTATTTCGATGATTATTAGAACAGAAATATATTCTACCTTAGGTTTTGCGGTATGTAAGCATGATTTTCCACGCTTAGGAAATCTAGGACAGCTTTTTAAGGGAACTGATGATTTAGATAGCAGTATTGAAAGCTCATTATTTTATTGGTGGTTTCCATCGCCACTGAAAAGAGTCCATGAGGCCATACAGGCTGATATATTAGTACCTGTAGATCATGAGGATAAGTCCAAGTCCCCTAGTAAATATTGCCGCGCTTATGAATGTATTGAAAAGCGATATATTGAATTTCCATTTTTAGACCCAGAGACAGATAAAGCAAGGATTCAAAACTTCATTAGCGGTAAATTTGTTTCTCTAGATGGATTATTCTTAATTTTTGTATGTATTTATTTACTTAGTAAATTTAATGATATAGCTGTTTCAGTTGCGCGTTTCTTATCTAGTACCAGTGGAAATCTTACAAGACTAGAAGAAGCGGGTCAGCTAGCTTACACCCCAATACACGCCCAGCTTAATAGACCAATGAATTATGTAGTTGGTGGTACTCAAAAACGGATAAGTAGAGCAATAGATTCAGCTATCACTCAGCCTATTGCTCAGTGGTATGAACAGAAGATGGAGGGACGCGTGGCTCAAGAAGCATTAGATCCTGCCTCAGTTAAGTCTAGTATTTTGGATGAGATCAAGAGAAACTACGGTATAAATTATAGTGATGTGGATGTTAATGCAGGGCAGGATTACCGTAAAGCAATTGAGTCGATTTTGAGTAAGGGGAAAATTGAGGATGCTAATATAGACCAACTGACTGGTCAAAGTTATTCTGATCTATTAAATAGTTTAGCACATCTTAAATATGAGAAAGCTTATGGTGCTTTGGATGAGAATCAGCAGAAAGAGCTGGGGGCTTTAATCAGCCTTGATACTGGTAAAACCTTAAGAGAATTGGCAAGTAATGCACAATTTACCCAACAGTTCCAAGAGGCTTATGTAGAGTCTCATGCACAAATGTCACAAAGAGGCATCGGTTACTTTGGAAAAAACATTCATGCTTTACGTGTCTTGCAAGAAATGAAGGGTCGTGTTAAGAGTAAGGAAGCATTACGTGAACAGAAGCGTAAGAATAGAGGAGAAAAAATTTATGCAGCTTATACAGGTTTAAAACGAGCTGTTGTTACTTCTATAGCCGGTAAGGAGATACGAGATGCTTATGAGGGCAATCTAACTAGTGCCGAATGGCATGATTTTGATTATAATGATGCAAGACTGCGAACTTATAGTGAAGCGCGTCAAGATCAGGAAAGAGATCTAAAAGCGAAGGAGTTGAACAATAAAATTAATCAAGAAACCATTATTGCCAAGGATGATATATTATCGCCTGAATATTTAGCAAGACTTGAGCAACAGCAGAGATATGCTGATATTGAGTATTATGAAAAGTTAGCTAATCAGAAACTTGCTTCGGAAATATATAGTAGCTTGAGTGCTAGTCAGGACGCGCATGGTCGTGATATAGAGCCGGCACTAATGGGAGAGCGGTTTATGCGTGAGAAAGCAACAGACCAGCAAACACACGATATGATAGATGAAATTTATAGAAAAGAAAAACTATTAATTGAGAAGGACAGA
Organism: Candidatus Tisiphia endosymbiont of Beris chalybata; assembly: GCF_964026555.1. Classification (NCBI taxonomy): domain Bacteria; kingdom Pseudomonadati; phylum Pseudomonadota; class Alphaproteobacteria; order Rickettsiales; family Rickettsiaceae; genus Candidatus Tisiphia; species Candidatus Tisiphia endosymbiont of Beris chalybata. Next base: position 1,495,578 of record NZ_OZ032159.1, read on the forward strand.
TATATAAGGCGAGAAGAGCATTATAAAATTATGCGTGAAAAGGCCGCTGATGATATTAATCAGGGAGGAGATGTAGAAGCGGCTATAGGGGCATTGGATTATAGTACTAAAATATTGGAAAAAATTGCTAAAAGAAAAGAATTTATTAAAGAAGAGGCTAACTCTTATATTAGAGATATTAATAAACATCGTGTGAAAGCTAAAATGTCTGAATATGTTAAAGCAGAAGAAACAGAGTAAATGGGAAGGAATTAAAATTTTTTCTATATATTGCTTGTACTTCGAGAAGTGGATTTTATTTTGACTGACAAGTGCGCACAGCGTATATGTGAGTGCACGATAAAATAAAAAATAATTCTTGAAAGGCGAGTAGGTTCTTATATCTACTTATAACATATTTCTAAGATATAAGAACCTAGTTACAGGCTATGTGAGCTCCAAGAATTATATGAACTATATTTTTGTAACTTCTACTTTATAATTTTATTAAAATATGTTATACTGAATATAAATAAATCCATCTAACCAACCTATCTTAATTATATGTTTGAGCGCTTTGTACTGTAAGGAGCGAATGCATAGAGGAACCACAGGGCTTGATTCTCTTGTTATCTCTCTTGCATAATTCGTATTGAACAGGGAATTTGTCGTAGGAGACAGGGAGCTTAAGGATACGCGGTGCATCGGGGTATAAGGAGTAAAATTTTAAATAGGACTTTACTAACAACATAATATTGTAAGGGTAGGGCAAGGATCTACCTATCTTAAAAAAATTTCTATATTTGTCGTAAGAACGTCGCAAGAAAGGGGCTAAAGAATTTTGGTCACAGAATTTTTAGGGTCTTTAACATTTCAATAATCTATTCTAGTTTTATAATGGAAAGGAGTAAGCATGCCAACATCATCTGAGTTTAAAATAGGAGAAAGAATTGTGTATCCATCCCATGGGGTTGGAGAAATAATGAACATAGAGCATCAAGTCATAGCTGGGACCACTATCAAGGTATATGTAATATCGTTTCCTCAAGATAAAATGACTTTAAAAGTGCCTGTTAATAGGGCTGCGGTATCAGGCCTTAGAAAGTTGGTGGGTAAAAATGATCTACTCTTAATATATTCCACTCTTCAAAGTAAACCTAAGCAAGGTAATAGAATGTGGAGTAGAAGAGCACAAGAATACGAGAGTAAAATAAATTCTGGTAACGTAGTTGCGGTCGCAGAGGTAGTAAGGGATCTGTATAAAAATGTTGATAGTGATAGATCTTATAGTGAAAGAACAATTTATGAATCAGCCTTAAATAGATTAGCAGGAGAATTAGCCATTCTGGAAAATATTAAGTCTGAAGAAGCAGTCAGTAAATTAGTAGAAGTATTAAGAGATAAGATTGCTGCATAAGCAAGAGAGCTGTTGTGCAGCTCGCGTCTGAGCTATAGTCAATTAATATAAATTATGGACTTCGTTCGCTTCATTAGACTTCTTGCCCCTTTGTTACAAAAATTATAGGGTACTATGCTCATATATCCCCGAGCGCTTACGATTTGGGATGAAGAGTCTTCTTGAAGTTTCCTGTGAGATGCGAGCTACGGAAGAGGAATAATATAAATTATTACAACTCAAATCGAATTGAGGGTGATTTAGGATTTATCAGTTTTTATAAAACTGGTGGTTTTTAACTCTATAAGTTCTTTATGTTTGGCCTTCAGATTTTTTAGAGAATAATCGCCTTCATAATATCCTTGCATATTAATGATTCTTTCTAAATAAAAATTTAGTTGTTCTGGAGAATTTTCTATCCTATTATCCTCAATTTCCATATCTTGTGTATAGTCAATTGATGAGCAGTTGGTGACATCGTCACTCAATGCTTGCCTATTATATATAGGTGTCGCTCCATCGCTCCTAGCACCAAATTCTCCTGAATTGACTATAATATGAGATATCACCTGCTGCTTAATATCAGAAAGGTAACTTTTCAATTGTTGAACCTTTTTGATAATAACGGGGATATCCCCTGGTTTAGTTATTATCATAGCTACAAGCATTACTACTAATATCTCACCTAATGACATATCTTGCTACCTTTTGAGAGGTTAATTGTACTTAATATGATATAGATAGTCCTGGATACTTGAAGATAAATACCCTGTACGCACCTTAATGGTCTATGCTATACGCAGCTCGGCTCCGCTTCGTTTTTCCTAAAAATCCCTTAACTATTTTCGAACTTATGCAGGAAGTCTAATGACAGTTAGACATTATGTCCTGAGAATGCACCATTTATGGCAGCATTTCTTTGCTAAATTACGGACTCTTAATATATAGGCGGCTCGTTCAGTTACACTAATTACTCCCCTAGCGTTTAATAAATTAAAAAGGTGACTAGCCTGAATACAATAATCATAGGCAGGGAGAGGTAAATCCGCGGCCAACAAGTCATTACACTGCTTCTCGCTATCCATAAAATGTTGAAATAATATAGGGACATCCGCCAATTCTAAATTAAACTTTGAAAATTGTCTTTCCGCTACAAACTCTACTTCACCATATGTTAGAGCTTTTTCTCCCACTTGTCCATTCCAATCTAAGTTTTTTACTTCATCTATTCCTTGGATATATAAGGCTAAACGTTCTAAACCATAAGTAATTTCACCCGCAACTGGACGACACTCAATACCGCCAATTTGTTGCATATAAGTAAATTGGGATACTTCCATTCCATCACACCATATTTCCCAGCCAAGGCCTGCAGCCCCAAGAGTAGGGGATTCCCAATCATCTTCAACAAATCGTATATCATGTTTGGATAAATCTATCCCAAGATAATCTAGACTTTTTAGGTAGAGTTCTTGGATATTATCAGGGGAGGGCTTTAGTATCACTTGAAATTGATAATAATGCTGCATTCTATTAGGATGTAGCGCATATCTACTATCACTAGGGCGGCGCGAGGGTTGAACATACGCTACAAACCAAGGTTTACTGCCCAGGCTTCTCAGTACAGTAGCGGGATGGAAAGTGCCGGCACCCACGTGCGCATCATATGGCTGCAAAATTGCACAACCATAATTTTGCCAATAGTGTTGTAATTCCAGAATAATTTGCTGAAACGATAATTTCTTCATGGTGGTTAATTTATTATTAATTCTGTTCCTGGTTACTCCAAGTGCCCATAGGATGTTGTTTATAACATTTAACGGCTGGGGAGGGAGCAGCAAGATTAGATATTGTATTGATCATCTTATCTAAATTAACTCCCTCCTCATATATTATAATTATCCTTTGAAAATGTCCAATATAAGGGGCGTTGCTTAAAATTTCTTCTATATTAAATGGCGCTAGGATAATTAACACATTAGCCTGATTAGGATTTTCTAATTCAGAAGTTAAGTATATAGGTTGTTTCTCTGGCAAGGGGTCTAGCTTGCTGCCATGAGGGATAAATTGTTTTCTAGAATAAGTCCATATTAATTTATTGAGTAACTCTTGTGCTTCTATATCGGGAGTTAATATTATTATTTTAAACTTATTATGATAAGATTTCTCCACTAGCTGGCAAGCAGTTTTATAAAGTGAACCTTCGCTAGCATGGTATAAGCTAAACTGCTGCATAAAAAATTCTAAACTCAAAAAATTAAGAACGCAAAGATCAAGTATTTATATTAAAAATTTTTAATATAAATACTATATCATCGGCTGCTTCTTTTAAATAATCAAAACGATCGGAAGATCCTTGATGACCTGTATCCATATTAGTCTTTAATAATAAGATATTATTATCGGTTTTCATAGCACGCAGCCTTGCTGCCCATTTTGCGGGCTCCCAGTAACCAACCCTAGGATCCGACAATCCAGCAGTAATAAATAAACTTGGGTAATTTTGTGCTTTGATATTATCATAGGGAGAATAGGACTTAATATAATTAAAATACTCTAATTCTTTAGGGTTACCCCATTCTTTAAATTCTCCAGGGGTTAAGGGTAAGCTTTCATCCAGCATGGTACTTAATACATCTACAAAAGGTACATGCGCTATGACTGCTTTAAATAGCTCTGGGCGTAGATTCATTACTCCTCCCATTAGTAATCCACCTGCACTTCCACCGCAAATGGCTATATTGCCTGTACTAGTATATTTCTGATTAATCAGAATTTCAGCAGCAGCGATAAAATCACTAAAGGTACGTTTTTTATTCAGGAATTTAGCCGCTTCATACCAGTCAAGTCCTAGCTCATTACCCCCTCTGATATGCGCAATAGCATATACGAAACCACGGTTTACTAGAGAAATAGGAGAATTACTAAAAGCTGCGGGGAGGCCTATACCATAAGAACCATAACCGTATAAATATAAAGGATTAGAACCATCTTTCTTAAACAATGATTTTTTATACCATAAGCTAATAGGTACTTGTACCCCTTCGT